>JBDLWD010000186.1:0-11327 GCA_039804465.1 Verrucomicrobiota bacterium
CCAAGCCGGCAATAGCCCGGCCATGGTCGAGACGGCCAAAGCACTGCACACAATGAGCGCCAAATCTCCGCCGGAAAGATGCGCCGGCAGCTGGCTGAATTGATAAAACCGCGCCAAAGCCTCCTGGCTGCCCGTCAGCCTGGTGAAGCCGGCGACCAAATCATTGCGGAAGTGCACCACCGTAAACCCCAATACGAGTCCCGCCACGGTGCCCGCCACGCCGATGATCATGCCCTGATAGCAAAAGCAGGCGGCCACTTGCCGCGGGTTCGCGCCCAGCGCGCCCAGCAGACCGATCTCGCGGGTCTTTCGCACCACGGCGATGAGCAGCGAGGACGCGACGGAAAAGGCCGCGACCACGATGATAAAAAGCAGCAGGAAGAAGATCATGTTCTTCTCCAGTTGGAGCACAAATAGGAACTCCTGGTTCGCATCCATCCACGACTTTGCGAGGCCGTCGACGGGAAGCGAACGATTGATCTCGCGGGCCACACGGTCGGGGTCGGCGCCCTCAACCAGCTTCACGTTCACGCCATGCACCGCGCGCCCCAGACCGTAAAGCTCCTGCATGGTGCGCAAGGTCACGATGACCACGCTGCTGTCGAGTTGCTGGTGGCCGATCTCGAAGATGCCGCAGACCTCGAGTTCGCGCGGCATCATTATCTCGTCGGCCTGCAGCTTCTGAAGCTGGAGCGGCGAATAAACCTGCACCTTGTCGCCTAGTCGGGCGCCGATCGTCGCCGCCAACTGATAGCTAAGAATGACGCGATCGTCGTCGAGGTCGTCGAATTTACCCGCCACGATAAAACGGCGCAGCGGCACGACCTCGTCCACGTGGTTGATGTCCACGCCTTGGATGGCGGGAAATGCGGGCTGGCGGTCGCGCTTCAGCATCACGACACCCTCGGCGAAGGGCGTGGCGGCGCTCACGCCTTTGACCTTCTTCACCGCCTCCACCACCGCGCGCGGGTTTTCCATAAGCCCGGTCGAGCGCACCTGCACCTCGCCCTGGGTATTTACGATCATGTTCCGGATTTCACGGCCGAAGCCGCCCATCACGGAGATTGAGACGATGAGCAGCGTGACCCCCAACGCCACCCCGAGGATGGAGATGAACGTGAAGAAGGGAAAGCGCCGCCCCGTCGGGAAGAGCTGCTTTAACGCGAGGTAGAGCGGCCAACTCATGTGGGCAGAGGCTTAACCACGGAGGACACGGAGAGCCACGGAGGGAAAACTCATGCCCCCTTGGCTCGGCTCCTCTTCGTGCCCTCCGTGTTCTCCGTGGTTTAAAATCATCCTGCCGTATTCCTGAGCTGGGGAAATAGGATCACGTCGCGGATGCTCTCCGCTCCGGTGAGCAAAATGCAAAGGCGGTCGATGCCGATGCCCATGCCGCCGGCGGGCGGCATGCCATGCTCGAGCGCGAGCAGGAAGTCCTGGTCAACCTTTTGCTGCTCCTCGCCGGCCTGCGCCTCGAACATCGCGCGTTGCACGTCGGGGTCGTTTTGCTCGGAGTAGGCGGGCGCGATCTCCATGCCGCCGATGATGAGCTCGAAAACATCGATTGTGCTCGGGTCGTCGGCGGTGATTTTGGCCAGCGGGCAGAGCTCCTTCGGCAAATGCGTGACGAAGGTAGGCTGAATAAGGTTCGGCTCGATCAGCTTGCCGAAGATCTCGTTGGTCAGCTCGAACTCCTCCCACTTGGCGTCGGCGAAGAGGCCGAGCTTTTGCACGCCGGCGATCTTCTCCTCCTTGGAGCGCGAGAACCACTGCGGATCACCGGTCTTCTCGATGATGAGGTCCTTGTATTTCACCTCGCGCCACTCGGCGCCGAAGTCGATCCACTGGCCGCTCGCGGCGTGCTTGATGCGCATGCTTGGACGGGTGACGACGGTTTCGCCTTCGCCCTCGGTCTCGGTCGGTTTGACCACGTCGCGCACGAGGTGGCGCATGAGGTCCTGCACGAGCGTCATCATGCCGCGGTAGTCGCTGTAGGCCTGGTAAACCTCGAGCATGGTGAACTCGGGATTGTGGCGGCGGGAGATGCCCTCGTTGCGAAAGTTGCGTCCGATCTCGAATACGCGGTCGTAGCCGGCGACGAGCATGCGCTTGAGATAAAGTTCGAGCGAGATTCGGAGCACGAAGTCGGCGCCAAGGGCGTTGTGATGCGTCTGAAAGGGGCGCGCGGCGGCGCCGCCGGCGACGGACTGGAGCACGGGCGTCTCTACCTCCAGGAACTGGCGGTCCTCCAGAAAACGGCGCACCGCGCTGACGATGCGGGCGCGTGTCATGAGCCGCTGACGCGACTCGGCGTTGACGATCAGGTCGAGATAACGCTGCCGATAGACCTGCTCGGGGTCGCTCAGGCCGTGCCACTTCTCGGGCAGCGGACGCAGGGCCTTGGAGACGAGGGTAAAGGCATCGACGCGAACGGTGATTTCCCCGGTCTTGGTTTTGAACAAGGCGCCGGTGACGCCTATGATGTCGCCGAGGTCGAGCTGCTTCTTGAAGACAGTGTAGCGCTCCTCGCCGAGCACGTCCTTGCGGAAGTAAAGCTGGATGGGGCCCTGCTGGTCCTGGATTTTAACGAAAGAGCTGCCCCCCTGGACGCGGAACGTCACGAGACGACCTGCCACGGTAACGATGGCGGAGTAGTCCTGCCCGTCGACGTAGAGAGCCTTGGCATCCTGCGAAAAGTGCGTGGTGGCGACATTTGCGCGGAAGGGGTCGAAACCGGCGGCGCGGAGTTCGGCCAGCTTTTGCCGGCGCACGGCGTGTTGGTCGTGGGAAATATCAGGCACGGAGTCGCTCATGGAAACAGTTGAAGCTGGGTGGCGCCCCGTGCGCGGGCAAACGGAAATACCAACGGTCTACACCAAACCAAACTCTCTCCGTCCTAATCGCCATCTGAGCTCAAACCTGGGTCGAGGCGTTGGTCGAAGACCCCGTCGGCCATTTTTCTTAGGTTTACCCGCTCCGGATCCGCGCTCGCGCTTTACCCATGGCCGACACAGGGCAAACTCCTCGCCGTGGATTCCTCGCCGATACCGCCCGCCGCTACTTCTTCACCCGCACCCGCCGCCGATCTGGCGCTGCTCCACGCGGTAAGCCGTCTCGCCGCCACTGCGGATAGCCCTCGCGCCGCCATGACCGAAATCCTCCGCCTGACGGTCGCCCGGTTCGGCGCCGCCTCCGGCACCGTTTCGCTGCTCAATCCCGACACCGGAAAACTCGAGGTGGAGGTCCATCATGGCATGCCCGCCGACATCGACGAGGTGGCCCTTCGCCCCGGCCAGGGCATCACCGGGTGGGTCGCCTTGCACGGTCGCCCACAACTCGTGTCCGACGTGCGCCAGGACCCTCGCTACATCCCCGTCCGTCCCGCGGTGCGGGCCGAAATCACCGCGCCCCTCATCCCCGAAAACGGCCAGATCATCGGCGTCATTAATCTGGATAGCGACGTCGTCGGAGGCTTCACACTTTCCGACCTCGAAGGGCTTGTCGCCGTCGCCGCCGAGAGCACCGCGGTCCTGCTGCGGCTTTGGCAAATCAACCACCTTCGGGGCAAGGCCCGGCAGCTCGAGAACCTAGTCTCCGCCGGCCTCACCCTCGTCACCAAGCTCGAGCGCCAGGAACTGCACGACGCCATAACGCGCGACACGCTTGGCCTGCTCGCCGCAAACGCGTCCGTGCTCTTTGAATACATGCCCGCCCGGCGCTGCCTTCGAGCCGTATCGCTGGCAGGCCCTTCCGGCGCCGTCCCGCCCGAAGGAGACCTTCCCTTGGATTCATGCCTGGTCGGCGCCACGCTCCAGACCCGTCGCCAGCTCGAGTTTTTCAACGTCCAGTCGCCCGAATACATCGACGTGGTCGACCTCCCGCGCCACCCGGACCTGCGCTCCCTCCTTGCCGTCCCGATGTTCTGGGAAAACGAGGCCGTGGGCGTCCTATGCGTCTTCACCGACCATCCGCATCGCTACAACAACGACGAGAAACGCCTGCTCGGCGCCTTCGCCTCGCTCGCCGCCGTCACCCTGCAGAACTCCCGCCTCTACACCCGGGTTTTCCAAAGCGAGGACACCCTGCGCAAAAACGAGCAGCTCACCACCCTCGGCCTGCTAGCCGCCGAGATCGCCCACGAGATCCGCAATCCCCTTACGGTCATCAAACTGCTTTACGGCTACCTCGGTCTCGACTTCCCCGAAAACGACCCGCGACGCACCGACGTGCGCGTGATCGGCGAAAAGCTGGACCAGCTCGAGGCCATCGTTTCGCGCGTGCTCCAGTTCGCCAAGGCCCCGTCCTCGCTGCACTCGCGCTGGTCCCTCGCCGACATCATCGGCGACACTCTCGTGCTCATCCGGCTCAAGCTCGCCCAAAACAAGATCCGCCTGAGCTTCGACCCTCCATCCCGCCCCATTCACGTAGACGTGCACAAGGGCCAGATTCAGCAGGTGCTGCTCAACTTGCTCATCAACGCCACCCAAGCCATGCCCAAGGGCGGCGCGATCACCGTGCGCGCCTTCGTCGAGGAACAGGCGGGCGCGCGGAACGCCGTCGTGGACGTCATCGACACCGGCACCGGCGTGCCGCCCGAGATCGCCGACCATATCTTCGACAGCTTTCTCTCCGGCCGTAGCGACGGCACCGGACTGGGCCTCGCCATCGCCAAGCGCATCCTGCTCTCCCACCACGGCGACATCGCCCTCCACTCCACCGGACCGGAAGGCACCACCATGCGTCTGCGCCTGCCCTTGGCCCCCTGAATTTCGCTCCCATGCCCTCGCCTGCCGACACCTTACGCCTGCTCCGCCTAGCCATGTGGCTTTTGCTTAGCGCTGGTTTGCTCGTCTTGGCCGTGCCGATACCCGTGCCCCTGCCCGTTCGCCTAGCAACCGCATCCGTCGACTTGATCGCGGCCGCCGTTGTGTGGCTGGCCCTGCGTCAACGCCGCGAAAAATAGTCGCGCCCCCGCGCCGCCCGCTCCTCGCTCGTGGTTTAATGCCCGCCGCCCTTCCCACACCCCACATGGCCGGCCAACCGCTTACCGCGCTGGCGCCGATGCAAGACGTCACCGACCTGGCGTTCATGGGCCTGATCTCCGACTACGGCCCGCCCGATTACTACGTTACCGAGTTTCTCCGCGTTCACGGCCAGTCGCGCCCCGAGCCGCACATCGTCCGCTCCATCGACGAAAACCGCACCGGCCGGCCCGTCTTCGCCCAGCTCATCGGCGAGGAGATTTTCCACCTCGAACGCACCGTCGATCTACTGCTCCGGCACCCGGTGGCCGGCATAGACCTCAACCTCGGCTGCCCGGCGACCAAGGTTTACAAGAAAAACGTCGGCGGCGGCCTGCTGCGCGACCCGGACCATGTCGACTCCATCCTCGCCGCCCTGCGAGTTCGCGTTCCAGGCCTCTTCACCGTGAAGATGCGGATCGGCTTCGAGGATACGCGCCACTTCGAGCGCATCCTCGCCTCCGTGGCCCGCCATCGCGTCGATCTGCTCGTCGTGCACGGGCGCACGGTAAAGGAGATGTATCGCTCCGCCGTGCGCTACGACGAGATCGCCCGCGCCGTGCGTTCCGTCCCCTGCCCGGTGATCGCCAACGGCAACGTCACCAGCGCACGCGCCGCCGCGCGCATCCTCGCCGAGACGGGCGCGGCCGGCGTCATGTGCGGCCGTCACGCCATCCGCAATCCCTGGCTCTTCCGCCAGATCCGCGAGCACCTCGCCGGCGCGCCTGTCTTCGCACCGACACTGCGCGACGTTCACGGCTACATTCACGCCCTCTACCGCGCGACCGGCGCGGGTTTCGTGAAACCCGAGCTCGACGCCGTCGCCCGCGAGCGCGCCCACGTGGCCCGCATGAAGAAGTTCCTTAACTTCGTCGGCCAGTCGGTCGATCCGGAGGGTCGCTTCCTGCACGATATGCGCCGCGCCATGACCGAGGCCGAGTTGTTTGAGGTGTGCGACCGCCATCTATTGGCGCGCGGCGACGAGCCCTTGGCCGACGAACCCTACCCCGGCGTGGTGGCCCGTCCCAACTGCGAAACCCCCGACGCCGACGGCTGCTCGCTCGAAACCGTGACGGCCTAGGCGGCCCTACACCAGGCTTTGATCGTCGCGATTCTCTCGCTCATTATCAGCCCGTAGAAGCGAAAGAGACGTCCTCCAGACGCGAAAAACCCGGCCTCGCGAATGCGAGACCGGGGTGGAAACGAGACGCGATTACGCGCCAATTACTTGGCCTCGGGAACGGTCAGCGCGGGCGTGACCGCCTCGGCGACCGGCGCGGGGGCCTTGATCTCGAGCAACTCGACATCGAAGACCAGCGTGGCGTTCGGGGGGATAGAGCCGCCGGCGCCCTGCTCACCGTAGCCGAGCTTGGACGGGATGTGGAGCTTCAGCTTGCCGCCGGCGCCCACGAGCTGCAGGCCCTCGGTCCAACCGGGGATGACGCCGTTGAGGGGGAACTCGGCCGGCTCGCCACGCTTCACGGAGCTGTCGAAGACGGTGCCGTCGACCAGCGTGCCGGTGTAGTGAACCTTGACCGTGTCGGTCGGCTTCGGCTTGGGGCCGGAACCTTCGGCGATCACCTCGTAGCAAAGACCGGATTCGGTAGTCTTGATCGCGGGATTTTTCTTCAGCTCGGTGAAGTAGGTGTCGGCCTCGCCCTTGGCCTTTTCAGCCGCCTTGGCCATGGCGGCCTGCTGGCGGCCGCCCAGCACGCGCTGGATCTCGGAGCCGAAAACCTCGGGGTTGAACTTGCCCTTTTCTCCGCTGAAAGCGGCCTCGAGGCCCTTCAACGCCGCGGCCTTCTCGCCTGCGGTGAGGTTAAACTCGGAGATGCCGATGCGCTGGCCCACGAGGTAGCCGAAGGCCTCGAACACCTGCTCGTCGGTAAATTTGGGCGCCTCGGCGGCGGGCGCGGCCGCAGGGGCGGGCGCTGCGGGGGTCTCCTGCGCGGAGACCTGAAGACTGGAGAAGGTGGCGGCGAGGGCGGAAGCCTGCAGGATACGGACGAATTTCATGGGTTCGGGTAATGGGTGTGGAGTTTGTTGGACCAACAGGGAGTCCCCGCCAGCCGGACAAGGTTCCAACGCTGCGCACCCGCCCCTCTCGCTGGCAAACCCATACTTGTGACAACCCGCGCAACTTCCTCGCGCGCTTGAGCCCGGCCAGCGAGCGATCAATCATCCGAGCAACACACGATGAATCATAATGACTTCTGGACCGGCGCCGACGGCCAAATCCTGTCCATCCGGCGCAAGGACGCGCGCACCCTGGTCCTCACCCTCGCCTTCGCCCCCCGCAACCCCGCCGAGTGGGAGTTCATGCGCCTCCACGCCTCCGCGCTCCGCTTCACCGAAAGATCCACCCTGGCGCGTATCGGCATCGAGATGATCACCCAGGGCACGCCGCAAGCCGAAGGCAAACGCCTGCTGCTCGATGTCGAGGCCTTCCTCTACGACGACAGCTTTCCCAACGCCTCCTACTGGCCGCAGTTGCTTCGCCCGGGAATCGCCGCGGGCCGGCTCTTCCACGCGCCGCAGGAGGCGCGGCTGAATTCCGCGCAGATCTGGGAGGCTATCCAGGAGAGCCGCCTGAAGCTCCCGAACACCATCAGCATCGACCGCCACGGACAGGTTTTCCTCACGCCCCACGCGCTCACCTACACGCTGAATCCCCGCCTCACCCGGCCCGCCTTCGAGCGCCTGGCGTCAGGCGACACCGGCCGCGCCTTCCTCGACAAGGTCCAGGTCCGCCACGAGGCTTCACCCATCTCCATCGCACCCCGCTCCGGCATCCTCACCAGCTGCTCCATGTATTTAAAGGAGCACTACGTCGTGCTGAACCCGGGCGAGGGAAACTTCGGCATCCACACGGGCGCCGTCTTGCTGGACCCGGTAAAGACCGCCGGCACCAACATCATGCTCGAGATCTACAACCACGGCGACCAGCCGGTGGTTAACCCCATGGTCTCCGTCGCCATCTACCGCGCCCCCGCGCCCGACGCCGCTCCCGCGCGCCACCAGGCCAGGCGCCGGCGTCAGGATGTCACCGCCGCCCGCGCCCTCTACCACTGCCTGGACGCCAACCCCTTGGCCGCCGGGGAGCCCGCGCCCCGCCCCCGCACGCACATTGTAGTCGAGGGCCAGTCGTCCACCATGGCCAACCCCAGCCTGCTCGTCGATTCCGCCACCTTCTCCGCCCTGCGCGAGAAACCCGCCTCCGCCGCGCTCGGCCGCACCGCCGGCCATGCGACGATGATCCAGGCCATGGACGCCGCCCCCGAAGGCGCGGACACCCTGCTCGTCGACTACTTCCCAAACCTGCTCGAACACGCCGAACTCCTCACCCGCCTGGGCAAGATACCGCTGCGCCGCCTCGTCTTTCGCCGCCCTTCGCGCACCCACGGCTTTTTCCTTTCGAGCAACGCCCACGCCCGGCTCGACACCCTCGACGCGCTCGGGATCAAGGTCTACTGGTTCAACCCCGAGCTCGGCGACCTTTACCTCCACACCTACAAGAAAGGTCACGGTTTCTTCATCCGGGAGGAGATGGCAAAACGCTTCCAAGAGGCGACCATCCTCGCCTTCTACGGCAGCGCGGTAGGACTCGATAGCGCCCAGACCACGCGTATCTCCGCCCTCATCGACAAGCTCTCCGGCTTCATGGGCCCGAACGTCGGCGTGCTCACCGGCGGCGGAGGCGGCGTCATGCGCCTCGCCACCGACCAGGCTCGCGAGAAAGGCGCTCTCACCGGCGCGTGTTTCCTCGAACTCGAAGCCCAGCCGCCCGAGCTCGGCGTGGACTTTTTCAACACCTTTCAGGAAACGTCCCGCCATTTCCGCCAAAAGTGGTTCGAAGTCGCCGATTTTTGCGTCTTCAACGTCGGCGGCGTCGGCACTCTCGAGGAGGTCGGCATCGAACTCTGCAACCTGAAGCTCGGCATCCGACCGCGCGTGCCCTACGTCTTCCTCGACCGCGCCTACTTCTCGCCACTGCGCCAGCAGATCCAGCGCATGGTGCAGGAAAAACGCGCGCCCGCCTGGATGCTCGACTACATCTTGTTCACCGACGACGCCGACGAGGTCCTCCAATTCTACCGGCGTAAGCTGCAAGTGCTTTGAGCCGGATTTACGCCGACTGGAGCTACGATTGACCAAGAGCCGGTGAGCGTCGCACCAACTGGCGGCACGGCGTGTCGTTCGCCAGTTTTTCTTCTTTCAGGTTTCCGGTCTACGCCCTCAGCCTTCCCTCTTCCAGCCATGTCTCTCCCCAGCTCCGTCCTCGTCGTCGGCTCCGGCGGCCGCGAACACGCCCTCGTCCAATCCCTGCTCGCCTCCCCCGCCCGCCCGCGCGTGGTCTGCGCACCGGGCAACGCCGGCATAGCCGCCGAGGTGACGTGCTTCCCCGTGGCCGCAGACGATGTCGAAGGCTTGGTCGCTCTGGCCAAACGCGAGCGCCTCGCCTTCGTAGTCGTCGGTCCCGAGGTCCCGCTCTCGCTCGGCTTGGTGGATGCTCTCGCGAAGGAAAACATTCCCGCCTACGGCCCGCGCGCCGATGGCGCCCGGCTCGAGGCATCCAAGGTCTTCACCAAGCAAATCCTCCTCAAGCACCGCATCCCCACCGCCCCCGCCGGCATTTTCACCGCCGTCGAGCCTGCCCTGACCTATGTGCGCGAACGCGGCGCCCCCATCGTGGTCAAGGCCGACGGCCTCGCCGCCGGCAAAGGCGTGGTCGTCGCCCAGACGCTTGCCGAGGCCGAGGCCGCTATCACCGACATGCTCGCCGGCAATAAATTCGGCTCCGCCGGCTCCCAAGTCCTGATCGAGGACTGTCTCTTCGGCGAGGAGACCAGCATCCTTGTCGTCGTATCCGGTAAAAATTACACCATCCTTCCCACCTCGCAGGATCATAAGCGCGCGGGCGACGGCGACACCGGCCCCAACACCGGCGGCATGGGCACCTACTCGCCCGCCGAGGTCGTCACCCCCGCCCTGCTCGACCGCATCGAGACCGAGATCGTCGCCCCGTCCGTCGAGGCCATCGCCGCCGAGGGCATAGATTTTCGGGGCACGCTCTTCATCGGCATCATGCTCACGCCGCAGGGCCCAAGCGTGCTGGAATACAACACCCGTTTCGGCGATCCTGAGACCCAAGTCGTCCTGCCCCGCCTCCAAGAAGACCTGCTCGCCCTGCTGTGGCGCGCCGCCACCGGTCAGCTTTCAGCCCGCGGCCGCGCCGCCGAGCGCCACGAACACGCCCTTTGCGTCGTCGTCGCCACCCAAGGCTACCCGGATTCCTACCAGAAGGGCGACCTCATTGGCCTGCCCTCCCCGCTTCCACCCGGCGTCCGCATCCTCCACGCCGGCACCGCGCGCGACGCCTCAGGCCGCCTCGTTGCATCCGGCGGGCGCGTGCTCGGCGTGACCGCCCTCGCTGCCACTCTGCGCCAGGCCGCCGACGCGGCCTACGCCATCTGCGACCGCGTGGAGTGGAAAACCAAATACTACCGCCGCGACATCGGCGCCAAGCAGCTCAACCGCCGCTGAGCAGGCGCCCTTGCCGGTTCTCAGGACGCATCCATTGCGGATGCGCGGCCCGATATGCCGCGAGACGCAACTGCCTCAATATCCGCCAACAGCTACGCCCCTTTCGACGGGGCCAAGCATCTCCTGCGAAGCAGCCCTGCCAGTCGCGTTTCGCACTCGTCCGGAAACCCCAGTGCGCGCTTCAACATGAGGTCCCGAGCCATCGTGCCTTCGAACTCCATCGAGGCGGCATGGTCGTCCCAGCCTATCATTCCAAAGGCCGCCATCACCAGGCCGCTCGACGGCACAGGCACGTCGCTGCCGTGGATGATGCGCGCGGCCAGTTCGGGATCCTCGCGGATGCGGCGCATCTGGCGCGGCAGAAAGCGCAGGCTGAGCCCGGCCAGCGCGCTGTTGTCGCCATAGAGATTTGCGTGGCGCTTAGTCATCGCCACGAACTCGTCGAAGTAGTCCGGATCGAGCCCGATCATGCCGGTGCCGCAGTGCGCCGCGATGCACGTCACGCCGATCTCGAGCGCCTGCGTGAGCACGCGCGGGCTCGCCAGATCCGGTCTGAGCACGGGCATCGTCCGCTCGCTGCCCGTGTGCGCGAGCAGGATCAACCCCGCTTCGGCCATCCTCTCCAAAAACACTCGGTGACGCCGGTCATTCCATTCGATGTTCTGCACGTTCGGCAGGCACTTCAGCATCACCGCTCCGCCTTCAATGCAGCGCTCCAGCTCGTCGAGCGCATCGCGTCGCGCGGGATGGATGGAGACCGCC
>JBDLWD010000187.1:0-3389 GCA_039804465.1 Verrucomicrobiota bacterium
AGGCCGCCTTGGTTCGGGTCGACTTTGGGCGTGCGCGTGGCGTGGTTGAGCTGGCGCGTCTCCCAGGGGCCTTCGAGGCTTTTGGCGCGGTTCATCATCACGACGCGACCCTCGGGGCGCACCTCGCTGTAGTAGTGATAGTAGAGTCCGTTGATCTTGTAGAGTTTGTTGGCCTCGCTGCCGGGCGACTGGTGGATGATGCGGTCGGAGCCCGGCACGAAGGATTTCCCGTCGGGCGTGAGCTTCCAGAGGTGGATGTTGTATTTTTTCCCGTTCACCGGGTCCTTGGAAAACTGGGTGCCGACGAGATACATCTGTCCGTCATCGTCCCAGAATGGGCAGCAATCGTCCCATCCCTCGGCCTTGAAGACATGGGTCAGCGGCTCCCAGGGACCCTCGACGGAGGGCGAGGTGGTCATGAAATAGCCCTCCTGCGGGGTGCCGAAGTAGATCCAGAATTTTCCGGCGTGGCGTCGTATCGAGCCGGCCCATACGCCCGTGCCGTAGCGGTTCATGCGGTCCCAGTTCATCTCCGGTCCGATCTGGCGGACGTCGGGCACGGCGTGGCCGGCGATGGTCCAGTTGACCAGATCCTTCGAGCGCAGGAGAACGACGCCCGGGCTGTATTGAAAAGTGGACGACATGGCGATGAACTCGTCGCCGAAGCGTATGACGTCGATATCGCTGAAATCGGCCGCGACGACGGGGTTGGCGTATGCGCCGTCGCCTTGATCTCCCCAGTCGCCCGGCCGGGGCGTGTAGGCCTCGGCCGGCGTCGCCAGCAGTCCCAACGCCGCGCCTAGAAGACCGAGAGCTCGTCGTGACATCGACTGCAAGGAGGCGGTGCGGGCGGTCGCGTCGATCGGGCGTGGTTGTTTTGACTTCATGTGGATGGACGGTGGGAGCAACGCGGCGGAAGCGGATGAGATCCAGGCCCTGCGAAGCACGAAGGCGCCCCGAAAAAGATCCAGCGGAATCAATCGGCGCGCGGCGGCGAAACGCCCGCTGCCGACGTTCGCGAAAACTCCGGCCAGGCCGAGGCTTGAGTCTGGCGATCGCACTTCCTCCGCCACTTCACGAAGAAAAATGACGAGGGGTTCAGGCCGCCGGCGCGGATACGGGCGCGTTGGCCGTCTCCTTGGCGGAGGCTCGGCGGGCGTCGAGTCTGGCGCGCACGTCGCGCATGACGGCTTCCGTCACCGGGAAACGAATGGCGCAGACGAGGGCCAGAGCCGCGAAAAGGATGTTGGGCAGGAAGGCGAACCACTGCAGACGGCTCAGCACCTCGGGCCCTTGGACGGCGACCTTGGGGTCGAAGGCGGAGAATTTCAGCATATAGCCGACGAGAACGACGCAAAGGGAGACCTCGAGTTTGTAGACGAAGGAGACGACGGCGGTGAACAGCCCCTCGCGACGCAGGCCGTTTTCGAGTTCATCGAGATCGCAGATGTCGGGCACGATGGCGTCCCGAAGGACGATCGCCACGGCGACAAGCGGCGCGGTGAGGGCAGCCGCGACGAGCTGGAGGTAGGGCTGCGCGGGATTGTAGAGCAGCGGGACGATGCATGCCTGGACCAGGGCTATGGCGCAGCCGGCGATGACCGCGTTGCGTTTGCCCATCCATCGGCTCAAGCGCGGCACGAAAGGCAGGATGGCCACGGAGATGCCGACGGTCAGCATGGTGCCTATGCCGACGATCTTGGTGGCGAGGCTCTTGTCGCCCGCGCAGACGTGGTAGACGTTCACGTAGAAAATGAGCTGGCTGAAAACCACCAGTCCGAAGGCGGCGAAAAACCGCAACGCGATGTAGGTGCGAAACGCCGGCAGCCGGAAAGCCTCCTTCATTGATTGGAGGATGGGCGGATGTTTGCGGTTGGATTGGGCGAAGCGCTCCTTGCAGGCGAAGACGGGGACGAGGCCGGTGATGATGATAAGGACTCCCATGGCACCGCCTATCCAGCGAATGCCGTTGATTTCTCCACCGAACACGGGGCGTAGGGCCAGCCAGTAGGTCCAGGACACGGCGAGCACGACAAACTGCAGGAAAACCGTGCGAATCGCCATCACCCGGGCGCGCTCGTGGTAGTCGTCGGTGAGTTCGTAGCCGAGCGCGTAGTGGCTCATCGAAAAGGTGCCCCAGGTGGTGTAATACAAGGTGGCGAAAACGACCACATAGGCGAACTGCCACGATTTTGGCCACTCCGGGTTGGCCCACCAGATGCCGGCGACCACGATGGCTCCGAGAATGCAGGTGACGACGAGGAAGGGTTTGCGGCGCCCCCAGCGGGTGTGGATGTTGTCCGAAAGATGCCCCATGAACGGATCGATGAGACCGTCCACCAAGCGGGGGATCATGATGGCCCAGCTGAGCAAAACCGCGTCCAGGCCGAAGCCCGTGTTGAAGATGGGCATGATCAGCGCGAAGGTCTGGATCATGAGCGCGTCCGCGATGGTGCCTATGCCCCAGAACCACATTTGGCGGCGGGGCGCCGAGTAAGTCTGGGCTGGGGCGGGAGTAACGGGGTGCGACATTTTGCGAAAGAAAGGCGGGTGTAACAGGTGGAGAATCTTCGGGCAGGCTGAGGCCCTAGTCGCCGGAGCCGGGGAGGCGCCGGCATCAGGGATATTTTATGATGCCTTGGGTCCGGGCGGATTTTCCGAAAGCAGCAGCATGGCGAAGTCCGCCTGCAAGGGCAGCTGGTCGGGTGCGCGCCGGGCGTAGAAGCCGACCATCGTGCCGGTGAACCCCCAGCGGGAGGTGCCTTCGTCGCTCATAAACCCGCAATCGCCCAGCGCGGCCACACGGTGCCAGGAGACGCCGTCATGGCTGAACGAAAAGACGCGATTCAATCCGTTCACTTCGAGTCGAAGCCAGAGCGGCCCTTGCGTGTTCAGGGGAACATCGGCGACCACGGAGAACTCGCCGCGCGCGCGCTTGGAGAGCCTGAGGCGCGTGCCGCAATCCTCGGCGAGGGCAAGCTGCACATGGTTGTCCGTGTCGTAGTAGCAAACCAGGCCGGCCTCTTCGCCGGGCCGCGGCGAGAACTCGACGCGGGTGGTGGCTTCGTAGCGGTGGGAGACCTCGCGTCGCAGCACGGCGCATACGCCGGTCCGTGAATCCAGGCCGGAGGCGCCTCCGCGCAGCCGAAGGTGGCCGGGCCTGGAGGCCAGGCAGATGCCGTCGGCGGGAGGGCGCCGGATAAAGCACCAGGAAAGGTCCAGCTCGGGCTCCTCGAAGCCAAAGGCGCGGGTCGAGTGGACGTCAGCCGGAGCGTGGTCGCTAGGGCCTGCGCCGCGGTTGAGCACGGGCCAGCCATCGTCGAGCCAGTCGACCCGATCGATCGCGGTCTCGCGGCCAAGCGGGCTGAAGCCGCCGATGCGGCGGCGCA
>JBDLWD010000188.1:0-4515 GCA_039804465.1 Verrucomicrobiota bacterium
ATCTCGCGCAACGACCACATCGCGATCGACACCTTCTACGTCGTCGAACCTGGCCGCGGCGTCGTCCAATCCGCAAAGGCCCAGGATACCTTCGCCAAGACCGTCGAGGAGGCCCTGGTCACGAACAAGGACCTCTACCCTGACATAGTGGCGCAGGCCAAAAAGGTTCGCAGCGCCCGCTACGGCATCGAAAAAAACCTTCCCCATGCCAGCTTCCCGCCCTTGGTGGAGGTCTACCACGAACTCTCCATGCAGCGCACCATCGTCGAAGTGCAGGCCCGCGACGAGATCGGCCTCCTCTTCCGCCTCGCGCGGGTGATCAGCGAACACGGCTACGACATAACATTCGCCCGGATCGGCACCGAACGGGACGTCGCCATCGACAGTTTTTACATCGAAAACGCGCGCGCCGAGACCGCCCCCGACCCTGCTCGCCTGCCGGCCCTTCGCGACGCGCTGCTCGCCATCGTGGCCCCAGCCGCCCCGGTGGCGGCGGCGGTTTAGGCGAGGCTGGTCGCTTTTGCCCATCGGCTTGCCTCGCCTGCCGGAGCGCCGGGCCGAGGGCTTGGCCACCCTTTTCCGCACCCGCCGCATCGCGCCTCGTACCGATTACGATCGCAAACCGAAGATTGAAAACCAGCCCGGCCCGGCCAATTTTTATCCGTTTATCGTGGCCACCAAATCCAACGCCGCCCCCTCCCCCGGGAAACCAGAAGCCTCTTTTGAGGACGCCATGCAGCGGCTCGAAACCATCGTCGAGGCCATGGAAGCAGGCGATGTTCCCCTGGCGGAACTGCTGGCCAAATACGAGGAAGGCACCCGCCTCCTCACCCAGTGCGAACAGCGCCTGAAGGCCGCCGAGCTCAAAATCGAGCAACTCAAACGCCAGAAAGACGGCTCACTCGCCCCCGCTCCTTTCGCCGTCACCGATCGTTCCGATCTAGGCCTCGCCTGACCGCCGGCCAAAGGCCTCGCCTCTCGCTCCACGCATCCCGCTTCCACCCGTGCCCGACTCCTCCGCCACCGCCTCCGCCCGCCGATTGCTTGACTCGATCCATACGCCCGAGGACGTCAAGGGACTCTCCGCCGCCGATCTTCCGCGCCTGGCCGCCGAGATTCGCGACGAGCTCATCCGCGTCACCGCCCGCAACGGAGGGCACGTCGGCCCCAACCTCGGCGTGGTCGAGCTCACCATCGCCCTTCATCGCGTTTTTTCGACCCCGCGCGACAAATTCGTCTTCGACGTCGCCCACCAAGGCTACGTTCACAAGCTCCTGACCGGTCGCCTCGCCTCCTTCCAGCGGGTGCGCCAGACCGGCGGCGCCTCCGGCTTCCTCATGCGCGAGGAAAGCCCCCACGACGCCTTCGGCGCCGGCCACGCCGGCACCGCCCTCTCGGCCGCCCTTGGCATGGCCGTCGCCCGCGACCTCGCGGGCACCGATGACCACGTCGTAGCCCTCTGCGGAGACGCCGCATTCACCTGCGGCATCACCCTAGAGGCCCTTAACAACGTCGTCAGCTCCACCAAGCGCCTCGTCGTCATCCTGAACGACAACGAATGGTCCATCGCCCGCAACGTCGGCGCCATCGCCAAATACCTCAACAAGCTCTCCACCAACCGCACCTACAATAAGGTCCACCACGATCTGGAGAAGTTTTTCCGCGGCCTGCCCGGCGGCGACGACATGCATCGCCTCTGGGTGAAGTGGAAGCGCGAGACCAAGGACTTCTTCGTGGAGTCCTCTCTCTTCGAAAAATTCGGCCTCCGCTACATCGGCCCGATCGACGGCCACAATCTCGACGAGCTGATCAAAAACCTCGAGTTCGCGCGCGACACCGACACCCCGGTCATAGTCCACGTCATCACCGAGAAAGGCCGCGGCCTCGACGCCGCCCGCGCCCATCCCGAGAAATTTCACGGCCTCGGCGCCTTCGACCCCGTGACTGGCGAAAGCAAATCCACGCCCGGCGCCCCTCCGAACTACCAGGACGTTTTCGGCCACGAGCTGGTCCGCCTCGCCTCCGCCAACCCGAAGATCGTCGGCATCACCGGCGCCATGCCGTCCGGCACCGGCCTCAACCACCTCGCCGCCGCGCTTCCGAAACAGTTCTTCGACGTCGGCATCGCCGAGGAGCATGCCGTCCTCTTCGCCGCCGGCCTCGCCACCCAGGGCTTCCGCCCCGTGGTCGCCATCTACTCCACCTTCCTTCAGCGCGCCTACGACAACATCATCCACGACGTCGCGCTTCAGAATCTGCCCGTGACGTTCTGCATGGACCGCGCCGGTCTATCGGCCAACGACGGCCCCACCCACCACGGCCTCTTCGACGTCGCCTACCTTCGCTGCGTTCCTCGCGCCCTGGTGATGGCGCCCAAGGACGAGCACGAGCTCCAGGCCATGCTTCGCACCGCCGTCACCCACGACGGCCCGGCCTTCATCCGCTACCCGCGCGGCGCCGCCACCGGCACGCCCGCTGCCGTCCCCGCCATCCAAACCCTGCCCATCGGCCGCGCCGAGATCGTCCGCTCAGGCGTCGAGATCCAGCTCTGGGCGCTCGGCCCCATGGTCGCCGACGCGCTCGCGCTGGCGGAAAAACTCGCCGCCGAGACCGGCCTCTCCGTCGGCGTCGTCAATGCTCGCTTCGCCAAGCCGCTCGACCAGGAACTCCTTCTCGCTCAGGCGGCCGACGCCCGCCTTATCGTCACGCTCGAGGACGCCGTCGTCACCGGCGGCTTTGGCTCCGCCGTGTTGGAAGCACTGGCCGAGGCCCGCTCCGCCACGCCCGTTGAACGCCTCGGCTGGCCCGACGCCTTCGTCGGCCACGCCAGCTCGGTGGCCGAGCTGCGCGCCCAGCATGGCTTGTCGCCCGCCCAGATGCTGACCCGTATTCGCGCCAGCCTCGGCCTGGCAAGCGCCACGCCCGCCTGAGTCGGGCACAGGTGGTCACGCCTGCGATAGTCCACGCAGGCCATGCATGCGTCAGCATCGATCTGAGAATCAGGACGAGAGTGACGCCAGTAGCTCTTCGTTTTTAGAGCATTTCAAATAGAGTTGTAGCCGATTTGGAGGGTGTTAAGGTGGCTGGATGAAAAAGCCGATATCGCTGGATTTAAGGGAGAGGATTGTGGCTGCCTAGTCGGGCAGGAGGGGACGAGGGAAGAGGTGGCAAAGCGCTTCAAGGTGTCGGTGGGCATGGTTAAGAAGCTATTGGCGCAGCAGAATCGGACGGGGGATTTAAGACCGAGATATCGGTTTTGCGGGCGCAAGGCGCGGCTGGAACCGGAGCATGGCGAGAGTATGCGACAACTGGTGGAGCGGGAGCCGAACGTGACCTTGGAGGAGATCAAACAGCGGCTGGGCTTGGGCTGCACGATCGGCGCGATCCACTGGGTGCTGTCCAGGCAGGGGCTGACATATAAAAAAAGACGCTCCATGCGGCCGAGCAAAACCGGCCGGACGTCGCCAAGGCCCGGCGTGGCTGGAGACGCGGCCAAGGATCGCTCGACCCGACGAGTCTGGTCTTCATCGACGAGTCGGCGGCCAAGACGAACATGACGCGTTTGCGCGGCCGCTCGCCCAAGGGTGAACGACTGGTCTGTCATGCGCCGCACGGTCATTGGCGCACCACCACGATGATCTCTTCGGTGCGGCTGGACGGCACCACCGCCTGCATGACCATCGAAGGGGCGACCAACACCGAGGTGTTTTATGCCTATGTTCGCGAGGTGCTCGCGCCCTCGTTGCGCCGGGGCGACATCGTCATCCTGGATAATCTCGGCGCCCACAAGAACGAGCGAACCCTCGCCCTGATCGAACAGGCCGGCGCAGAAGTCCGCTTTTTGCCCGCCTACTCCCCCGACCTCAATCCTATCGAGATGATGTGGAGCAAAGTGAAGGCCCTCCTCCGAAAAGCCCAGGCCCGCAATCATCCCGACCTGCTCGTCGCCATCGCCTCCGCCCTCTCCGCCGTCACCCCACAAGACGCCCTCGGCTGGTTTGCCGCTTGTGGCTATAACTTCATTTGAAACGCTCTAAGCCGCGAAGGCTTTTTATGCGCCCACCCAAAGACTTTCCGCCCGGCACGGCGGTGCGATTGAAGGAGTTAGCTTAAGCAAGCGGGCAGCGTGGCCGATCAGCGGCGCATTCAGGCGGTTTTGATGCGAGCTTTGGATGCGTCACCTCCTGAGCGCATCGCCCAGGTGACGGGTTTGAGCGTTGCGACAGTTCGGGTGATCCACTCGCGTTTTCTGAGGGAAGGAATCGCTTGCCTGGTCGGCCGGCCGGGACGAGGCGGGAAGCGTCGCACCTTGCTTACGACAAAGCAGGCCGGGCAGCTTCTGGAGCGTCACGCGGCGGCGGCCGCACGCGGGGTGGTTGACCGGACGCGCTTTTCTGGACCACCCGGAGTGAAAGTCTGAGCGGTTTGGTGTGGTAGGTTTGGGTTATCCTAGAAGTCGCAGTTGGGAGGGAAAGGATAGCGCAAGATGTTGAGGCGAATGGTGATTGAGGAACC
>JBDLWD010000189.1:0-3009 GCA_039804465.1 Verrucomicrobiota bacterium
GAATGGTGGGACGGGAAACTCGAAGGCGACCCGCGCTGGGTCTACGGCACCCCGCCCAAGGGCAACGCCAACTTCGGCTGGGTGCAGCACATGCTGCATCACCTCGCCCCGCACGGCTCCATGGCCCTGCTCCTGGCCAACGGCTCCATGTCGTCCAACACCAAGGGCGAGGGCGAGATCCGCCGCGCTCTCGTCGAAGCCGACCTCGTCCAGTGTATGTTGGCCCTGCCCGGCCAACTCTTCACCAACACCCAGATCCCCGCCTGCGTGTGGTTTCTTACCAAGGACAAATCAGGTAGGGCGCGACCGCTGGGCGCGCCGCTCCGCAACCGTAAAGGCGAGGTCCTCTTCATCGACGCCCGCCAACTCGGCTTCATGAAGGACCGCGTGCTGCGCGACTTCACCGCCGCCGACCTCGAAAAAATCGCCGGCACCTTCCGCGCCTGGAAACGCGATGTCAAAGGTAGGGACGGACCGCTGGGCCGTCCGGGATCGACCCCAGACGCGGCGCGCCCAGCGGTCGCGCCCTACCAAGACATCAAAGGCTTCTGCAAATCCGCCACCCTCGCCGAAATCGCCGCCCACGGCCACGTGCTCACCCCCGGCCGCTACGTCGGCGCCGAGGAAACCGCTGACGACGGCGAACCCTTCGACGAGAAGATGCAGAAACTCGTCACCGAGCTAAACGCGCAGTTCGCCGAGTCCGCCCGCCTCGAAGCCCAAATCCGCGCCAACCTGAAAGGACTCGGTTATGGCGACTGACCACGCAGCCCTCCTAAACGAAGAAACCCCGGCTCCAGTCACCGTCGCTAAGGGCGGGAGAGGGAGTTCCGGGGCGCAAAATGAAGAAACCCCGGCGCCTATTAACCGCAAGCGGCTAAGGAAGGGATGCCGAGGTGCACGTGCTGAACAAGACGGCTACCGGCTGAATCTGCAAGCATGAACTCCACCTTCTACGATGCCATCACCCATGCCTTGGCGAGCGAGCGCATGGAGGCTTACCGGCAACACGACGGAGCCGAAGCCAAGGTGTGCCTGGCAAGGTATACTTGGAACATGGCCTTGTGCGAAACGCTGTATTCTCCGCTGCAAATGGCCGAGGTCGCCCTGCGCAACGCGATGCACCAGGCACTCGCCGCCCGGTATGGCACCGAAGACTGGTTCTCCCCGGCCCAGGATCGCCTGCTCAGTTGGCAAAACGAGAAAATCGCCGAAGCGCGGCAGACCTTGGAGGGCATGGGCAAGCCGACCAACCCCGGACGCATCATCGCGGAATTGAGCTTTGGGTTCTGGACGGGATTTTTTAACCACAAACACGCGCGCAGTGGCCTTGGTCACTATCTGGTGCGCGGAGCCTTTCCCCACTCCCCCCGCGACGAGCGGTCCATGGAGCGAATGGACCTTCACTGGAAACGCATCCGCGCCCTTCGCAACCGCGTCTTCCACCACGAACGCATCGTCCACTTCACCGACCTCGACGCCCAACACACCCTCATCCTCGACGTCATCGGCTGGATACGCCCCGAACTGCGCCAGCTCGCCGCCGCCCTCGACCGCTTCACCGCCGTCCGCCGCGAAGGCTTGAACCCCTGGCTCGCCAAACTCGGCCACCACTGGCCGCACACCGCATGAGCCTTGTTTACAAAAATCATGCGCCCGCCGCTGAGACCGTATTAACGGCGAAACCGTGGAAGCGCGTTGTCATTTCAGAAGTCTGCGAACTCATCGTCGACTGCGTGAACAAAACCGCCCCGGTGGTCGAGGAGCTAACTCCCTACAAGATGCTCCGCACAACCAATATTAAAGGCGGACGGATCGACCGGGAAAACTGCCGACGTGTCACGAAGGACACCTACCAAAAGTGGACACGGAGGGCCGAAGTCAGACGTGGGGATGTCATCCTTACACGTGAAGCACCAGTGGGAGAAGTCGGGTATGTCGATTTTGATGATACCGTTTTCCTCGGGCAGAGACTAATGCAATATCGGGCGAATCCTGCGCTTCTAGAGCCTCGGTTCCTCCATTACACTTTTCTTTCTAAGGACCTTCAGAACCAATTCGCCGCCCATGATGGCAGCGGCTCAACAGTTAGTCACATTCGAGTCGGCGACTGTTCCAAATTTCAAATCAACCTTCCGCCCCTACCCGAACAAAAAGCCATCGCGCGAATCCTCGGGACGCTGGACGACAAGATCGAGTTGAACCGGCGGATGAACGCGACGCTGGAGGCGATGGCGCGGGCGCTGTTCCAGAGCTGGTTCGTGGATTTCGACCCCGTCCACGCCAAAGCCGCCGGCCGCCAGCCCTCCGGCATGGCCCCCGCCACCGCCGCCGTCTTCCCCGCCGCCTTCCAAGGCTCCGAACTCGGCGAGATTCCCGCTGGGTGGAGCGTCGAGCCCGTCGGCGATGTCGTGGACTGCGTAGGCGGATCGACGCCTAGCACATCCGATTCGGTGTATTGGGACGGTGGTGTGCATCACTGGACCACGCCCAAAGACTTTTCCTCGCTTCAATCGCCCATCCTCATCGATTCGGAACGCAAGATCACGGACGCAGGCTTGGCCAAAATTTCCTCGGGGCTTCTACCCGCAGGAACCGTGTTGCTTTCATCCCGTGCCCCGGTCGGCTACCTCGCGATCAGCGCAATCCCCATCGCAATAAACCAAGGCTTCATCGCCATGAAGTGCAGCGAGCGCGCGTCCCCCGAGTTCGTGCTCAACTGGTGCCAATCCAACATGACGGAGATTAAATCCCGCGCTACCGGCACCACTTTCCCCGAGATTAGCAAAAAGAACTTTCGTCCTATTCCGATGGTTCTCGCGCCTACGGAATTGATGACTGCGTTCACGGCAGCAACGCGCCCGCTCTACAATCGAATAACCGCCAACCTCCACCAATCCCGCACCCTCGCCACCCTGCGCGACACGCTTATGCCCAAGCTGCTAAGCGGAGAGTAGGCATTCTCTGGCAACGTTTCTTAACCACATCATGACCCGAAAAAAGAAAAAC
>JBDLWD010000190.1:0-9434 GCA_039804465.1 Verrucomicrobiota bacterium
CCAGCTCTTCATCAACGGCGCTTCACAAGCCATCGGCACCTACGGCGGCATTGGTAGCGGCGCGACCTACGAACTGGCCTCCTTTACCGGCACGGGCTGGCTGGGAGTCACCGTGAGCGCGATCCCCGAGCCCTCCGCGTTCGCCGCTTTCGGTGGCATCGCGGCCCTCGCCCTCGCCGGCTCACGCCGCCGTCGCTCCGAGCGTCAGGCATCCAAGTAAGCTCCATCGGGCGGCGGCGACTACGCCGCCGCCAAATCACAGCGCGATCCACGGCCGCCCAGGCCGGGATCGCGCTGTTTCGTTTTCACGCTCCCGCAAGCAGGCCTTCTCTCGGGGCGGTCGCAGTCCGGGTCGAGAAGCGACGCGTCTGCTCAGGCGCGGATCCACGCCGCGGGTCGGGTAGTGCCTCCGAAGTTCAGCAAAAAGGCGGACATGGTAGGTGGTTGGGAGACGAAACCAAAACCACCAAGAGAAAGAAAAAACCATGACCCGCCAGAAAAGGAACGATGAAGTGCTAAACGTAACGAAACAAGAACTGCTGCGCCTGCTCAGTGAGGAGGACGCGATCAAGAAGCTGATGCAGACGTTGCTGCAGGAGGTGCTGGAAGCCGAGATGGACCAAGCCGTGCAGGCGAGCAAAAGCGAACGGATCGCCGGTCGGCTGGGATATCGCAGCGGCCATTATCCGCGCACCTTGGTGAGGCGGGTGGGCAAGCTGGATCTACGTGTGCCGCAAGACCGGAAGAGCCGGTTTTCGACCGAGTTGTTCGAGCGTTACCAACGACGCGAGAAGGCCTTGGTCGCAGCGCTGATGGAGATGTATGTGCAGGGCGTCTCGACCCGCCGGGTGAAGGCGATCACCGAGGAACTCTGCGGACACGAGTTTAGCGCCAGCGCGGTGAGCACGATAAACCAGAAGCTGGACGCGGAGCTGACGCGCTTCATGACGCGGCGGCTGGAAGAAGAGTAATCCCTACGTGATCCTGGACGCGCGCTACGAGCGGATGCGGGAGGAAGGCGTGGGCCAGAGCCGGGCGGTGTCGATCACCCGGCATAGGCTGGGACGGCCGCCGCCACATGCTGTCGGTGGAGCTGGCCAACCGCGAGAGCGCCACCAGTTGGAAAGACCACCTTTTGGCGCTCAAGGCGCGAGGCCTGCGCGGAGTGCGATTCGTGGTCAGCGACGATCATCCCGGCTTGAAACGCGCGGTGATGGAGGCCCTGCCCGGCACCCCAGCCAAAGGAGGTGCCCGCTCAAAGACTAAGTAACCCACCTCCTCTCCTCACACGGGGGTGGGGCAATTTTAGACGGCCACTGGTGGGTCAAATCTAAGCGAGCGTTGACCGCGCTGGCTCTACGACCTGCACGAGCTGTCCGAGGCCCGCCGTCACCTCGGACGATGGCTGCAACGCTGGCAAGGCGTGCATCGCAAACTCTGCGCCGGGGTGGAGTCCAACATCAAGAAGAAGACCTTTACCTTCGACCGACTGCCTCAAGCATATCACAAACACCTCAAGTCGACCAACCTGATCGAACGGCTCAACCAGGAGATCAAACGCCGCACGCTGCTGGTGCGCATCATCCCCGGCGAGGCCAGTTGACGCACGTAACTTCCCTCAAAGGCGATTTCACGGGGCTGCACATCCACAAGAGCAGGAACTCGAAAGCGGCCAAGAAGTGGCCAAGTGGAGAAAAACTGAAGACGAAAAAAGCCCCAAGAACTTTATTCAAGTCCTTGGGGCTAAATTGGCTGCCCGAGTAGGGGTCGAACCTACGACCAAGTGATTAACAGTCACCTGCTCTGCCACTGAGCTATCGGGCAATGTTTCCTTCCTTTCGAAAGGGGCGGGGGAAAAACCAAGGGGCAGGGGGCTTTGTCAACGTCCATTTGCACCCGAACCTCAGATTTTCCAAAGCCGGGCAAGTTTTGATTGCCAAGCGGCGCGACCGCATCTTTTGCTCAACCCCTTTTCCATTACGCCTGCCATCAATCCCGGTGCGACAGGGGGAACGAAACCTATGAAACAAACGCTCAGCCTGAACATCACGCCGCGCGCCCAAACCGGCCGCTCGGCATCCCGCCGCGTTCGCAAAGCGAACCAGATCCCCGCTATCCTTTACGGAAAGCACACCAAGCCCGAGACGCTTGCCGTTGATGCGCCTGAACTTACCCGCCTTCTCAAAGCCGTGGGCGGACGCGCTCTTATCATCGAGCTCAACCGCAAAGACAAAGCCGATAAGGCCCTTTCCTTCCTCCAAGAGATCCAGCGCGATCCCATCACCGACAAATACCTGCACGTCGACTTCCAAGAGGTGAAGGCCGACGAGAAGGTAGACGTCAACGTGCCCGTCATGATCATGGGTGAAGCCTACGGCGTTAAGAGCCAGGCCGGCGTGCTTGAGATCTCAGCCAAGACTCTCCGTGTTCGCTGCCTGCCCAAGGATCTCCCCCCGGTTATTGAGGTCGACGTCACCGAGTTAAAGATCGACGAGTCCATCAAGGTCGGCGGCCTCAAGGCCATCGCGGGCGTTGAGTTCCGCGACCTCCCCGGCCACTCCGTTGTCTCCGTCCTCAGCGTTGAGGAAGAGGTTGCCGAGACCACCACCGCTGCCGCTCCCGCCGCCGGCGCCGCTCCCGCCGCCGGTGCAGCCGCCCCGGCCGCCGGCGCCGCAGCTCCTGCCAAGGACGCCAAGGCCGCCGCTCCCGCCGCTGGCGCCAAACCCGCCGCCGCTCCCGCGAAGAAGTAATCGTCGTCGTCACGCGTCGCCACCCGCGCCTTGCCGCACGGGGCTCGCGCGTTTGTTCTTTGAGTCATGTCCATCTCGCTTGTTGCCGGCCTCGGCAACCCCGGCCGCGCCTACGCCGCCACCCGCCACAACGCGGGCTGGCTGGTTTTGGAGGCGCTCGCCGCGGAGGAAAAGCTGTCCTGGCAAACCCAGGAACGTTTCGAGGCCGACATCGCCCGCTGGGATTTCGCTCCAGGCCACACCGTGTGGCTGGCCAAGCCGCTCACGTTCATGAACGAAAGTGGCCGCGCCATCCAGAAGCTCGCCGCTTTTCACAAGGTCGCGCCCGCTTCGATCACGGTCGTGTATGACGATCTCACCATAGACTGCGGCCTGTTGAAGGTCTCGGTCAAGGGCAGCGCCGGAGGCCACAACGGCATCGCCGATCTCCTCGCCCGCATGGGCGACGGATTCGTTCGCTACCGTCTTGGCATCGGGCCAAAGCTTCCCCGCGAAATGGACCTCAAGGACTACGTGCTCGGTCGATTCACCGACGAACAACAAAAACTCTTTAATCAACAACTCCCCCGATTCACCTCCGGCCTTCGCCTCCTGCTCTCGCAGGGTCCAGACCAGGCCATGAACCAACTTAACCGCCGCACCCTCCCATCCACATGAGCGCCACCGCCACCCGCAACTACCTCGCCACCTTCATCCTCGATAACCGTGGCAAGGAAGACACCGTCGACCAGATCGTCGACGTCGTGAAGAAAGAGATCGCCGCCGTCTCCGGCTCCGTCTCCGCAGTTGAAAACATCGGCCGCAAGGACTTCGCCCGCATCACGGACAACAAGTTCCCCGCCGCCAGCTACGTCCAGATCAAGTTCGCCGGCCCGGCCTCCGCCCCCGCCGCCCTCAAGGAGCGCCTCCGCCTCAACCACAGCGTCTACCGCACGCTCGTCCAGGCCGCCTAAAAGCCGCCTGTTCGTCGTCGCCAAGTCGCACGGCAACCGCCCACCCTCCCGCCATGGCCAACCTTAATCGTGTCCTCCTGATCGGAAACCTCACCCGTGATCCCGAACTACGCGTCACGCCCAAGGGCACGGCCATCTGCCAGTTCGGCCTGGCGATCTCCCGGTCGTTCAAGGACGAGTCCGGCCAGACCCGCGAGGAGGCCACTTTCGTGGACATCGAGGCCTGGGGTAAACAAGGCGAGCTCATCGCCAAGTATTGCACCAAGGGCCGCCCCCTCTTCGTCGAGGGTCGGCTCCGCTTCGACCAGTGGGAAGACAAGCAAAGCGGCCAGAAGCGCTCCAAGCTCAAGGTCGTCCTCGAGAACTTCCAGTTCCTCGGCGGACGCGAAGGCGGCGCCCCGGGCGCAGGCGGCCAGCCCGCCGGCTCCGGCGACGACGTCGATCAGAGCTACGAGCAGCCGCAGCGTTCCGCCCCCGCGCCCCGCGCGCCGGGCGGCGGCCGCCCCGCCCCCGCGCCCCAGCACGACATCAACGACGAGGATGTGCCCTTCTGATCAAGGCCGCCCGCCCTCCCCCGTTTTCGACCGATTCCCACCGTCCGTATCCTTTTAACCAATACAACACACATATCACCATGGCCCACCA
Organism: Verrucomicrobiota bacterium; assembly: GCA_039804465.1. Classification (GTDB taxonomy): domain Bacteria; phylum Verrucomicrobiota; class Verrucomicrobiia; order Opitutales; family Opitutaceae; genus IMCC26134_A. Next base: position 4,349 of record JBDLWD010000190.1, read on the forward strand.
TGAAGTCCTCCTCCTGAAGCCCGTCGCCGGTCTCGGCGGCGAAGGCGACCAAGTTCGCGTCCGCGCCGGCTACGCCCGCAACTTCCTCCTCCCCACCAAGGCCGCCGCGCCCCTTACCCAGGCCAACCGCAAGCGCATCGATTCGCTCAAGAAGCGCCGCGTCGAGCGCGAGGCCGCCGAGCTCTCCGGCGCCCAGGAACTCGCCAAGAAGATCGCCAAGGTCTCCATCGCCTTCGTCGTGAAGACGGGCGAGGGCGGCAAGATGTTCGGCGCCATCACCTCCGCCGACCTTCACCAGAAGTTCGTCGAGGCCGGCGTGGAGATCGATAAGAAGAAGATCCACCTCCACACTCCGGTGAAGACCCTCGGCAAGCACGAGGTCGCCATCAAGCTGCACCCCGAGGTCTCGGTAGACATCTCCTTCGACGTCGTCTCCGAGAACCCCATCGAGCAGGCCCCCGCCGCCGAGGAGGCTCCCGCCCCCAAGACCTTCTCCAAGGCCAAGAAGAAGGCCTCCGAGAAGGCCGAGTAATCGCGCCGCGACCCCGATCGCGCCCGTTTTCAAAGCCGCGTCCTCAAGGGCGCGGCTTTTTTGCGCCCAGCCCCGACCGCGAACATCCGGTGGAAAACTTCCGACAAGCTCCGCTTGCCCCGGCGCGCCGGCCTGCCTTCCTCGGCGTTTTGCCTTGATGCCCGACTCCGCCAACAGTTCCTCCGCCGCATCCGCCCGTGGCCCGCGCCGCCCGCGTTCCGACGCCCCCCCGGCGGCTTCCGCCGCCCCCGGACGGGTGCCCCCACATTCGGTGGAGGCCGAGGAACAACTGCTCTCCGCGTGCCTGCTCGACGGAGGCGACGTCGTCGCGCGCTGCCTCGAAGGCAAGATCGCCGCCGCATCTTTCTACGTCCCGGCCAACCGGCTCATCTACGAAAAGCTGCTCGAACTCTACAACGCCGGCAAACCGATCGACCTCGCCATCCTCGCCGAAGAGCTGAAGACCACCCGCCAGCTCGACGAGATCGGCGGCTACGCCTACCTCACTCGCATCTCCGGGCGCATCCCGACCACGGCCGGGGCCGCCTACTTCATCGAGAAAGTCCGCGAACTCGCCCTTCTCCGAGACATCATCCGCGCCGCCACCGGAGCGGTGGAAGACTGCTACAACTACACCGGCGGCATCCAGGAGTTCGTCGACCAGGTGGAGCAGAAGATGTTCAAGGTCACGCAAGAGCGCGTGGGCGACGGCGCCAAGCCCATGCGCGAGCCCACGCGCGAGGCCATGACCGTCATCCACAAGATGCTCATGAAGAAGGGCGAGCTCACCGGGGTGAGCACCGGATACAAGGACATCGATCGCTACCTCTTCGGCCTCCAAAAGTCGGAAATGATCGTGCTCGCGGGTCGTCCCTCCTGCGGAAAGACCTCGCTCGCGATGAATTTCGCCGAGCACGCCGCCCTGCCCGTCCGTGGCCATGGCGTGGCCACCCTCGTCTTCTCGCTGGAAATGAGCGCGGCCCAGCTCGCCCTCCGTCTGCTCTGCTCACGCTCTCGCGTGAACATGAAGCTCCTGCGGGACGGCCTGCTCTCCAAAAACGGCGAGGAACAGCAGGAATTGCTCAAAGTGGCCGACGAGTTTTCCAAGTCGCCCCTCTTCATCGACGACTCCAGCTCGCTCTCCGTGATGGAACTGCGCGCCAAGGCCCGCCGTCTCCACGCCCGCCAGCCCCTCGGTCTCATCGTCGTCGATTACCTCCAGCTCATCAGCCCGACCGACGGCACCGTGCCTCGTGAACAACAGGTCGCCGAGGCCTCCCGCGGCTTGAAGGCCCTGGCCAAGGAACTCGAGGTGCCCGTTCTCGTCCTCGCACAGCTCAACCGTTCCGCCGAAAAGGAGAACCGCGCACCCCGCCTGTCCGACCTTCGCGAATCGGGCTCCATCGAGCAGGACGCGGACGTTGTGCTCATGCTCAACCGCCCCAAGGAGGAAAACGATAAATTCCAAGTCGCCAGCGGCACGATGGAACTCTTTATCTCCAAGAACCGCAACGGCGAGGTGGGCGATCTTAAGCTCACCTTCCTCAACTCGATCACTCGCTTTGAAAACTACACGCAGTAACCCCGCCGCCCGCCTTTTCGCGCGCATTGCCCTCCTCGCCACTCTGCTCGTCGCGCCGCTGGCCGCCCAGCCCGTGGCCGGAGGCATGGCTCCTGTCTCGGCAGCGACACCCGCCGCCGCCAACACCGTCCGCGTCGGCCAGATCACCGTGCGCTTCAACGGCCCGGCCAACGTCTCCGAACAGCTCGTGCGGGCGAACATGCAGCTCCAGGCCGGAGCGGCGCTCGAAGACGCGCTCATCGACCGCGACATCCGCTCCCTCTACCGCACCGGCCAATTCGAGTTCATCGAGTTCAAGCGCGGCGCCTTGAACGACGGCAAGGTGGACCTAGTGGTCGAGGTGACTTCGAAGTTCCGCGTGTCCGCCATCACTTTCGAAGGCAACCAAAAGGTGAAGGCCAAGCGCCTGCTCAAGGAGGCCAAAACCAAGGAAAACCTCCCCATCGACGAACGCCAGGTGAAGGAGGACGCCGAAAAGATCCGCGAGTATTACCAGAAGTCCGGCTACAACCAGGCCAAGGTCGAATACCGGATCGAGCGCGATCGCGCCACCGGCTTGGGCCGTGTTTTCTTCACGGTCTCGGAAGGTGCGAAGGTTCGCATCCGCAAGGTCGAGTTTGAAGGCAACACCGCCTTTTCCGACCGCAAACTCCGCAAGGTCGTCGAGACCCGAAAGTGGAACATTTTCTCCTGGCTGACCGACACCGGCCGCTTCCGCGACGACCGCTTCGAAACCGATTTCGACAAGCTCCGCGACCATTACCGCGACGCAGGCTATCTCGACGTCGAAATCGATCCGGCCAAGGTGCGCTTCGATTATCCCAAGCCCAGCCGTCTCGTTCTCACCTTCGCCATCACCGAGGGCCGCCAATACAAACTGGGCAACGTCGCCATCTCGGGCAACACCCTCTACCCGACCGAAAAGCTTCTCCCCCTGCTCAAGCTGAAGACCGGCGACGTCTTCTCTCCCTCGGGAATCGAGAAAGACCAAAAAGCCCTTGAGGACTACGTGGGCAAGGACGGCTACGTGGACGCCCGCGTGCGCATCGTTCGCAAGCCCAACCTCGAGAGCGGGGCGATCGACATCGAGTATCAATACACCGAGGGCGAGAAATTCAACGTCGAGTCCGTCCGCATCGAGGGTAACACCAAGACCAAGAGCATCGTCATCATCCGCGAACTGGCGCTCGGCCCGGGCGAGGTTTTCAACACCGTCCGCATGCAGACCTCCAAGCTGCGCCTCGAAAACACGCGCTTCTTCGAGGAGGTGAACATGAGCCCCGAGACGACCAACCTCCCCGGTCGTCGCAATCTCAAGATCGCCGTCAAGGAAGGCCGCACCGGCAACCTCACCTTCGGCGCCGGATTCAGCTCGCTCGAACGCGCCATCGTCTTCGCCGAGGTCAGCCAGTCCAACTTCGATCTCTTCAACCGAAAGAGCTTCTTCCAAGGCGACGGCCAAAAGTTCCGCCTCCGCCTCCAGCTAGGCTCGCGCTCCAGCGAGGCCACGCTGAATTTCGAAGAGCCGTGGTTCCTGGAACGCGAGCTCGCCCTCGGCTTCAATCTCTACCGCTCCGCTTCGGACTACTACGATGACATCTACGAGGAGACCCGCACCGGCGCCGAGGTCTACCTTCGCAAACGACTGTTCGAACTTGTAGAAGGCCGTCTCGGCTACACCTACGAGATTGTTGAGATCTCCGACGTGGATCGCAACGAGGCGCCGTTCCTCGTGGGCGAGGAGGGCGAACGCTCCGTCTCCAAGCTCACCTTCAAGCTCCTCCGCGACACCCGCGACCGCATCTACAACACCACCCGCGGCAATCGCGTGGAACTTGGCACCGAAGTGGCAGGCGGCCCCTTCGCGGGAGAAACCGACTACTACCGCGTGGAACTTCGCGCGGCCCAATACTACAACACGTTCGAGACCCTCAACCAGGTCGTGTCGTTCATCGGCCGCGTCGGTGTGATCGACGCCTACGGCGACAGCGCCTTCGTGCCCTATTTCGATCGCATGTTCCTCGGCGGCCCCAGCACGCTGCGCGGCTTTGAGTTCCGTAAAGTCGGCCCGAAGGACACCAAGGGATTGCCCGACCCCGATGGCGCGGGCCCGCTCACCGCAGTCGCCCCCAGCTACGAACCCGTAGGCGGAAACAGCTACGGGATGGGCAGCGTGGAATACACCTTTGAAGTGGTTAACCCGCTCCGTCTCGCGCTCTTTTACGATATTGGCTATGTTAATGCCGACGCGTGGGACTTCGATCCCTCCGAATACAACGACAACTTCGGCTTTGGAATACGCCTCATGATCGGCGGAGCCCCCCTTAGTTTGGATTTCGGTATTCCCGTCACCACCGACGACAAGAACGACGATGGTTTGCAGTTCAACTTTTCCTTTGGCACCCGCTTCTGATTCGCGTGTCCTAGCTCATTCGTTCAGCCAAAAACTACCCACTAACGTAATCCCAATCGCATGAAAAAACTCCTCGCCTCCCTTTGCGCTCTCGCCGCTCTCGCCGGCCTCGCCGCCTCCCCGGCCGCCGCCCAGCCCGCCCTAAAAGTAGCCATCGTCGACATGGCGAAGATTCTCGACGCACACCACAAGACCGAGGAGCAAAACGCCAAGCTCAAGAGCGACGAGGCCAAGGCCAACGAAGAGCTGGAGAAGATCAACAAGGAGGGCCAGGCCCTCGTAGAACAGCTCCGCAAGATGGAAGAGGAAGGCAAAAACCCCGCCCTCTCCACCGAGGCCAAGGAGAAGCTCCAAGGCGAGATGCGCGCCAAGATCGAGGAGATCCAAAAGAAGCAAAACGAGGTGCAATCCTTCCGCGGCAACACTCAGCGCTCCCTTCAGCAGCGCATCCAAAACTTCCGCAAGCTCATGTTTGAGGAGATTTCCGTCACCGTGACCGAGGTCGCCAAGAAAAAGGGGGCCACGCTCGTCCTCGACAAGTCGGGCCCGTCCCTCATCG
>JBDLWD010000191.1:0-3126 GCA_039804465.1 Verrucomicrobiota bacterium
TGGCGCAAGACCTGAAAGATACCCTCCTGCTACCCAAAACCGATTTCCCCATGCGGGCAAATCTGGTGCAGCGCGAACCCACCCGGGTCGCCCATTGGGACCAAACCGGCCTCTATCAAGCCATCCAGCAGAAACGGGCCGGCGCTCCGGTGTTTGTCCTGCACGACGGCCCGCCCTTCACGAACGGCGACGTCCATATCGGCACCGCCCTGAACAAGTCGCTCAAGGACATCACCCTTCGTTACAAATCGCTGCGCGGCTTCCGCACGCCCTACGTCCCCGGGTGGGATTGTCACGGCCTCCCCATCGAGCAAAAGGTCGCCAAGGAAATCCAGGCCTCCGGCCAGCAACTTTCCACCGCCGAGCTTCGCGCCCGCTGCGACGCCTTCGCCGAGGGCTGGATCAAGAAACAGACCGCCTCCTTCAAACGCCTCGGCGTCCAGGCCGACTGGGCCAACGAATACAAGACCAAGGCCCCCGCCTTCGAGGCCGACATTCTCCGCACCTTCGCCGCTTTCGTGGAGCAAGGTCTCGTCTACCGCTCCAAGAAGCCCGTCTACTGGTCCATTCCCTTCGAGACCGCCCTCGCCGAGGCCGAAATCGAATATGCCGAGCACACGTCCATCGCCATCTGGGTGAAGTTTCTCGTGCCCGTCGCCGAGGCGCAGAAATTCGGCCTCCCGCACGACAAGCTACTCAGCGTCGTCATCTGGACCACCACCCCCTGGACGATTCCCGCCAACCTAGCCATCGCCGTCCACCCCGAGGTCGACTACGTCGTCGCCGACCTCGGCGCCGAGCGCATCCTCGTGGCCAAGGCCCTCCTCCCCGCCGTCCTTGAGGCCGCCAAAATCACCGGCGACGCCGCCTCATTGGTCATTGGTCATTCGTCATTGGTCATTCCTGGCGCGCGCCTCGAAGGCCTCGCCCCCCAACATCCCTTCATCGCGCGCCCGGCCCCCGTCGTCCTCGCCGACTACGTCACCACCGATTCCGGCACCGGCTGCGTCCACACCGCCCCCGGCCACGGCGCCGAGGACTACCTGACCGGCCTCAAATACGGCCTCGAGGTCTATTGCCCCGTCGGCGACGACGGCCGCTATGTCGACGACGGCAAGGTTCCCGCCGACCTCGTCGGCGTCTCCTGCCTCGAAACCGTCGAGGACCTCGCCGCCAAGAAGCCTTCGCCCGCCAACCTCGCGGTTCTCAAGAAACTCGCCGCCCCCGACGCCGCCACCGGCCACGTCGCCCTCCTCGCCAAGGCGAAATACGTCCACAGCTACCCGCACTGCTGGCGCTCCAAAACCCCCATCATCTTCCGCGCCGTCGACCAGTGGTTCGTCTCCCTCGACAAGGCCGGCCACCGCGCCAAGGCCCTCGAGTCCATCAAGGGCGTGAAATGGTTCCCCTCCTGGGGCCAGGCCCGCATCACCGGCGCCGTCGAGGCCCGCCCCGACTGGTGCATCAGCCGCCAGCGCTCCTGGGGCGTGCCCATAATCGCCTTCTACGACGCGAAGAAGACCGCCTACGTCGACGCGGGCGTGGTCCGCGCCGTCGCCGCCAAGATCGCCGCCCACCCGCGCGGCACCAACCTCTGGTATGAGGCCACCGCCGCCGAGCTCCTCGCCGGCGTCGCCTTGCCCGCCGGCTGGCCCGCCGCCTCCGAGCTTAACTCCGGCCGCGACACGCTCGATGTCTGGATCGACTCCGGCTCCTCTCACGCCGCCGTCCTTCGTAGTGGTCAGGGCACTACGCAGTGGCCCGCCGACCTCTACCTCGAGGGCTCCGACCAGCACCGCGGCTGGTTCCAGTCCTCCCTTTGGACGAGCGTCATCGCCCACGGCGGCGCCCCCTACAAGGCCGTGCTCACCCACGGCTTCATCGTCGGCGAGGACGGCAAGAAGATCTCCAAGTCCGGCCAATACGAAAAGCCCCCGACCTCCGACAACTTCGTCAACGACTACGGCGCCGACGTCATCCGCCTGTGGCTCGCCTCGCAGGACTTCACCCAGGACATCACCCTCTCCAAGAAGATTCTGGACAACTCCGCCGAGCAGTATCGCTCCTTCCGCAACGCCCTTCGCTACCAGCTCTCGCTGCTGCACGATTTCGACGCCGCCAGGCACGCCCTGCCCCACGCCGAGCTCGACGTCCTCGACCGCTGGGCCCTGCACCAGCTCTCGAAACTCCTGGCCGACGTCACCGCCGCCTACGACGCCTACGAGTTCCACCGCGTCGTCTCCGCCTGCTCCCACTTCGTCGCCACTACGCTGAGCGCGGTTTACAACGACGTCTGCAAGGACCGCCTCTACACCTTCGCGGTCAACCACCCGCAGCGCCGCAGCACCCAGACCGCCGTGCACGCCATCTTCGGCGTCCTCGTGCGTGTCCTCGCGCCCATTCTCACCTTCACCGCCGACGAGGCCTGGTGCCACGCCCACTTCAAGGCCGACCTCCCCCCCTCCGACCTTCCGCAGGCCTCTGGCCTCAGCCCCCAGCCTTCGGTTCACCTCTCCGACTGGCCCGTGGCCAATCCCGCCTGGACCGACGAGAAACTCGCCGCCGACTTCGCCGAACTCCTGAAAGTCCGCGCCAAGGTCAACGAGACCCTCGAGCCCCTGCGCCAGGCCGGCAAGCTCGGCAAGTCGCTCGACGCCGCCGTCACCCTCGAGGTCGCGGGCGCCGACCCGCTCGACGCCGTCCTCCGCCGCCACGAGGCTTTCCTCCCCGAACTTTTCATTGTGTCGCATGTCCTGCTAGCGGAGACGCCCGCAAACAGTCCGCTGGCCATCGCCGCCCGGCCCTGCTCGGAACTCGGCTTCGTCCGATGCCCGCGCTGCTGGCGCTGGGTGCCGGCCCTGCAACCCGCCGGCGAACATGAGGTCTGCCCGCGCTGCGCCGAGGCCGTCACCGCGTAACCCCACGCTGAACGTTCCCGGCGCCATCCCTTTTGCTTCCACTTACACCCCCAAAATCCCATGGCCAAAAAACCCGCCCGCAAGCCCGCCCCGGCAGCCAAGAAAAAAGCGTCCAAGCCTACCAAGGCTAAAAAGCCTGCCAAACCTTCCAAAATCGCCGCGAAAAAAAAATCCGCGGCCAGACCCATGTCCAAAGCCAAGCCCTCCG
>JBDLWD010000192.1:0-5069 GCA_039804465.1 Verrucomicrobiota bacterium
CGCACGATGGATTCGGGGAGGACATCCGCCCAGGCGGTAGCCGGGGCGGCTTCGGTCGCCTCGGCCGGCGCGGCCGGTGGCCGGGCAGCCTCTGCCACGGGCGAAACGGACACCTTGGCCAGTTCCTTTTCCTGCTCGGCGGCCACCTGCTCCGGATGCACTTCAGCAGGTGGTTCGCCGGCGGGATCGGGTATCCCTGCGGCGGTGAAACGAACCGGAAGTTTTTCCGCGCGCTCGGCGGCGCTGGCTCCTCCGGGAGAGAGCAACTCGACGCGATGGCGTATGCGTTTCAAGTTGCCGACGGGAAGAGCGTCACCGGCGCCACCTCGCACGTAGGCGCGCAGGCGTTCGTTGGCGCCGAGCAGCGCGGGCACCGCGACGGTATCGAGCCCGGGCAGGCTCCGGCGATACCGCGCCGCGAGCTGGGCCACCTTGCGCACGAAGCCGTGGTCCGGCTCGCGGGAGTCCAGCACGAGGGCGGCGAGCCGGCACGAGTAGTCGGCCATCGCGAGAAGGCGCGCGTCGTGCGTGGTGGGCACGCCGGGCAGCGACTCGGGCTCCCCCTCGCGCAAGGCCTGGACGGCGAGCTCGGGCAATTTCTGGCCGGCGGTAATCTTCCGGCTGAGTTCGAGCGGTCCCATGCCGAAGCAGCGGCGGAAGCCGTCGACGGGCGGCGTAAGCCGCTCCAAGGCCAACGCCTCGCGGTAAAGATCCGGCGAGATGGCCGCCATGAGAATGCGGCCGAGGTTGCGCAGGGAGGCGCAGGCAAACACCAGTTCGGGATCGTGGGTGCCAAGGTGGGCGGCCGCTCCATGCGCGACGAGCCCTGCGGTCAGCGCGAGCGCGGCGGCCTCGCGCTGTTCGGGGCGCTGGCGGGCGCTGGTCTGGTCCAGCAGAAGCAGCGAAAGGGCGGTGTTACGAACGCGGGAGAAGCCGATCTGGTGGACGGCCTGGCTGAGGCTGGCGACGCGCGCTATTCCCGGGTTGTGGGGGAGCTTGTTTGCGACGGTGAGGATGCGGGAGAGCAGGACGGCATCCGGCTCGATCGACTCCACCAGTTCCGTTATGCTCACTTTTTCGAGATCGGCGGAAAGCGTGGCGATAAGGTTGACCAGTCCGGGGAGGGCGGCGCCTCGACCGGAATCAAGGAGGACGCGTGCTTTCTCCAGTGTTTCTTGGGCTTTCAGAGGCGTTGGCTGGGAAACCGTCATGCGAGCCGTGGTTCTGCCCTACTGAATCGGGACTTCCTAGATTTATTTTAACCTCCGCTTACGCGGCCACCAACTGGAGGCGGGCGGCCGGTTCGGGACTTCTCCTAGGCAAAAGTCGGGAAATGCCGGCGCGGGCGGAATTGCGGCGGCGAATCGCGGAGCGCTTAAGGAATGCGAGGCCGTCCGGCCGGTTTCCAATTTCCCATGAACTCCCTATCCCCCGATTCTTCGCGCGCGCCACGTCTGCAAGGCCTGCAATCGCTGCGCTTCCTGGCGGCTTTCATCGTGATGGGCGCGCACGCCAAACTGGTCTTGCGCGAAGACGAGCTGCCGCGGAATTGGGACGCGTCCATGCTTTCGTGCGGGGTGGACGTGTTTTTCGTGATCAGCGGTTTCGTCATCGCGATGAGCGCGGGGAGGGCGGCGGGGGCGGCGAGTTTCCTGCTGGATCGCGCCTTGAGGGTGCTGCCGCTCTATTTTCTCCTCTCGTCGATTTTCGTGGCGAAGAGGATTTACGAGGGCGAGCCGATCTCGGCGGCGCTGTGGGTGAACAGCCTGCTTTTTCTACCCCTGCTCGACTTGGAGACCTACACGAATCCGCTCCACCCCTATGGTTGGAGCATAGCCTTCGAGATGTGGTTCTATTTTCTGGTGGCGGCGGTGATGCTGGTCGCCGCAAAGGCTTGGGCGGGGCTCGCATGCGCGGCGTTGCTCGCGATTGGTGTCGTGGCGGTGGCGATCGGTTATGAGGCGGCCTGGTTGCTGCCGCGCTTTTTATTCAGTCCGCTCGGCCTGGAGTTCGCGGCGGGCTGCGTATTGTTCGCATATCGTGACGTGGTGCGGCGACGAGCCGTGCTGGCGTGGCCCCTCTTGCCGGTGTTCGGCGCGGGCGTGTGGTTCACGAGTTATCTTGGATATCCCGGCGAAGTGATCGGTCACACCTTCACCGGCCTTGCCCGCGCCTTCATTTGGGGAGGGTTGGCGACCTGCGTGGTGGCTTTGTTTGTGGCCGCGGAGGAAAAGGTTCGGTGGCCGGCATGGCTGGTGGGGCTCGGCACGGCGTCCTATTCCGTCTATCTCATCCAGCCGATTTCCGTGCGTTTGGCGGCCGGTCTGGGCTGCGGCCCCGCCGCGCGCGTGGCCGCCTTCGTGGCCCTTTCGGTCGCGATGGGTGTGTTGACGTATTTCTGCCTGGAGCGACCGATCGCCAACGCTGCCAGGACCTGGCGGAGGGGGCGCGCCGTCGCTCGCGCCGCCACCGCCAAAGGCGTGGCCTTGCAGGGCTCGGCGGCGTGAGGCTCGCGTGGAAGCGCGGCTGATTCGTGGCGCGGGAGTTGACGCGAGCGCGGCGCGCGATGCCTTCGCAGCATGACCAAAAACGAGATCGCCGACACGCTCGAGGAAATCGCGACGCTGCTGGAGCTGGAGGGGGAAAACCCGTTCAAGACACGTGCCTACCAGAACGGGGCGCGCGCCCTCGAGTCCATGGAGTCGGCCGAGTTTGCCGCGCGGGTTTCGGAGGGCACGCTCGGCGAGCTGAAGGGTTTCGGCGAGGCGCTGGTCGACAAGATCACAAAGCTGCACGCGGCGCAGGCGCCGGAGGGGCTGGAGTTTTACGCCAAGCTGAGGGCGCGCATTCCGGACGGATTGATCGCGCTGCTCGAAGTGCCCGGGCTGGGGCCGAAAAAGATCAAGGCGCTCCGCGAGCAACTGGGCGTCGAGTCTCCAGATCAACTGGAGTCGGCGTGCAAATCAGGCCGCGTGGCGGCGCTGGCGGGCTTCGGCGACAAGACCCAGGCGAAGTTGCTGGAGGGGCTGGCCAACCGCGCGGCCTACGGGAAGCGCCACCTCTGGTGGGATGCGCGGGCTGTGGCGGAACCCATCGTGGATGGACTGCGGGCGCGGCACCAAGTGCGCCGCGCGGAGGCGGCGGGTTCGCTGCGTCGCGGGCTGGAGACCGTGGGAGATCTGGATTTCATTGTGGCGGCGGACGCTGGCGGCGCGACGGCGATCACGGACTGGTTTTGCTCCCTGCCGGACGTGAAGGAGGTGACGGCGCGTGGCGAGACCAAGGCCAGCGTGCGCTTCGCGAGCGGGTTGCAGGCCGACCTGCGCATCGTGCCGCCGGAGCAGTTCGCCTTTGCGCTGCATCATTTCACGGGGTCGAAGGACCACAACGTGGCCATGCGTCAGCGCGCGCTCGCGAGGGGCCTGTCGTTGTCGGAATGGGGTCTGGTGCCCGATGCGGGAGAAGGCACGGCCAAGGAGAAGGCCGAGCGCGGGCTTAGCCTAAAGGCGGATACGGAGGCGGAGCTGTTTGCCCACCTGGGCCTGGCCTTCGTTCCGCCTGAGTTGCGCGAAGGGCTGGGCGAGATCGAGGTCTTCGAGCGTGCTGTCGCAGGAGCTGAATCCACGCCGCGACTCATCGAGACCGGCGATCTGCGCGGGGCTTTTCACAACCATACGACCGAGTCGGACGGGCGGAACACGCTTGCCGAGATGGCGGCCGCGGCGACCGCGCTGGGCTGGGATTATCTTGGAATCGCGGACCACTCGAAGGCGTCGTTTCAGGCGCGCGGCCTGGATGAGGCGCGTCTCGCCGCGCAGGTGAAGACGATTCGCGAACTCAACGCGACCGGGGGCGCGGGAGTGCGGTTGTTCGCAGGCGTTGAGTGCGATATTCTGGCGGATGGACGGCTCGACTACGACGACGCGACCTTCGACGCGCTCGGCCTGGACTATGTGGTAATATCGGTGCACAGCGCGATGACCCAGGCGGAGGACGAGATGACGCGGCGCATCATTCGCGCGATCGAACATCCGCGCGCCACGATGCTGGGTCACGCGACCGGGCGCATCCTGCTTCGGCGCGAAGGTTACAAAGTGGATCTCGCCAAAGTCATCGACGCCGCGATCGCGAATCGAGTGATAATTGAACTAAACGCGCATCCGAGTCGGCTCGACATGGACTGGCGGCATTGGCGCCGCGCCGCGGAGCGCGGCTTGATGTGCGCGATCAATCCCGACGCGCACGAGGCGGCGGGCCTGGCGCACGTGGCCGAGGGGGTGCGAGTGGGGCGCAAGGGCTGGCTGACGCCCGGTCACGTGTTAAACACCCGGGACGTGGCCGGCGTGGAGCGTTGGTTCCGTGAACGCCGCTAGTTCCGGGAGCCCGCTCCGCGGCGGCCGCCGGGCTGACCTGGCGCAACCGAATGCGTCAATCAATGAATGACTTTTTCCGGCCCGTCGAATGGTGCCCCCGAAGCAAAGCCGGGGTGTGTTCAAAACGCGCGGGCCGGCATCCTCACGAGCTAGCTTGAGAACAAGGCGACCTCGTTGGGTGCCAGTTCCACGATCTCTCCCTCGTTCAAAACCTGTCCGGAGAGAACCTCCCGGCGCGCTCCCGGTGGGGGCTCGACCCGGATCGACGATTCACTTTGGTTGATCGCGAAACGCAGTTTGCGGCCGTCGGGAAATAAACGTTCCACCACCTCCAGACCTGGCTGGTCGGACAAGGGGGCGGGAATCGCGTCGAAACGCCGCAGCAGAGGAAGGAGCGCTTCGGTGAATTCGCGGGTGAGGTAAGTGCCTATGTAAAAGACCTGTCCACGGCCCATTCGGCGGCGGGTGATGGCAGGCGAGCCTGCGAGGTGCCGCGTGGTCCAGCGGCCCACGACCTCGGTGCCGGCGTCGGGCGAGAGCTGCTCATACCACAGGGAGGTGGGCGAATCCTCCGTAGCGCCGTCCAAGCGCAGTGCGAGCGGACGCAGATCGGGGCGGTTCTGCCGGCCGTATTCCTCGACCGTGGCGCCGACCAGGGAGCGCAGCGCGCCGGGTAATGTTTCCGCGACCACGTTG
>JBDLWD010000193.1:0-3642 GCA_039804465.1 Verrucomicrobiota bacterium
CTCCAACCTAATCCGCGGCAGCTACGGTCTCCTCGGCCTCCAAACCTACTTCACCGCCGGCGAAAAAGAGGTTCGCGCTTGGACGATCAAGAAGGGCTGGAAGGCCCCGCAGGCCGCCGGCGTCATCCACACCGACTTCGAGAAAAACTTCATCAAGGCCGAGGTCGTCTCCTACGAGGACCTCGTTCGCCTCGGCAGCACCGCCGCCGCGCGCGAGGCCGGCAAGTATCGCCTCGAGGGCAAGGAATACGTTTTCCGCGACGGCGACGTCGCCCTCTTCAAGATCGGCGCCTGAGCCTAGCGACCGAGCCGACCCGTCGGCGTGGAAGAGCCCGTGGCCCAGGCGGGAAAGAGGCGGCGCGCCTTTCTCCCCGCCTGGCCGGCCTCAGCCGAGGAGCAGCTTCAGCCCCGCCGCAGCGCTGAGCGCGAGCGCTATCCGCTCGAACCACGCCTGCGAGACGCGCGGCAGAATCCAGCGTCCGAACAAGGCTCCCGCGAGGACGGCGGGCGCGAGCGCAAGGTTGAAGGCAAAGCTGTCTTTCGTGATCAGCCCGAGGCCGACCATGAAGGGCACTTTGAACAAATTCAGCAGGAGAAAAAACACCGCTGCCGTGCCAACGAAGGCCATCTTGGGCAGGCGCATGGCGAGCAAGTAAACCGCCATCAACGGTCCGGCGGCGTTGGCCACCAGCGTAGTAAATCCGGTGAGCACACCAATGGTCGGCGCGAACCCGGGGCCGTGCTTCGGTTCTGCGGCCGCAGCAGCAGGCACGGTGGCGGAGCGGCGTTTGCGCCAAAGGTGCAGCGATACGAGGACGACGATCATGCCGCCGACGAGCACTTTGGCCTGCTGGTTGTCGATTACGCGCATGGCGAGCGCGCCGAGGACGACGCCCGCGCCGGTCCAGAGGAAGAGCCGCCGTAGGTGACTCCACTCGGTGTGCTGGCGATAGGAGAATACCGCGACGAGATCGCCAAAAATGAGAAGCGGCAGGACGAAACCACTCGCCTGCTTGGCGGGCATGAGGTTCGCGAAGATCGCGACCGAAAGCATTCCAAGGCCGGGCACACCGGTCTTGGAAAGGCCGACGACCAGCGCGGCGAAGGCGGCGAGCACCCAAGTGACTGCGTCGAAATTCATGGAAGGTAGGGCGCGACCGCCGGGCGCGCCGAGTCGGAGCGGCAAAAGCTGGGAGGCACGGGCGGCGGGCCCAGCGGGCCCGCCCTACCTGCAAAAGACGGGCTCATGAGGCAGGCTCGGGCGTGAAAGCGCCGGCCGCGACGCGGAAAATCTCCCACGCGCCGAGCTCGGCGGCGGGTAACTCCGTGCCGGTGGCGAGCACCTGGCGGTCTTCGCCGAGCGCAGCCCAGAAGCGACGGCGGCGGGCGGGGTCGAGTTCGCCGAGGACGTCGTCGGCGAGGAGCACGGGCTGCACGCCGGTCGCGGCGCGCACGTGATTCACCTGGGCGAGGCGTAGGGCCAGGACGAGGGAGCGCTGCTGCCCCTCGGAGCCGTAATCCTTGGCGGGGCGACCGCCGACGCGCAGGTCGAGGTCGTCGCGGTGAGGGCCGGAGAGCGAGGATCGAAACTGGAGATCGCGGACGCGGCTTTTCTCGAAGTGGGCGCGCCACGCGGCGGCGTCGCCCGCGGCGGTGTCGGCCTCGTAGGCGAGCGAGGCGGGTTCGGCCTCGGCGCTGAGGGCAGCGTAGGCGGCGGCGACGTGCGGCGCGAGCGTGTCGACGCCGGCGCGGCGGGCGGCGACGAGCGCCGAGGCGGCCTCGGCCAGCGGGGCCTCGAAGGCGGCGAGCTCGGCGGCGGAGGCCTGGCGTTTCAGGAGCTGGTTGCGACCCTCCAGCGCTCGGTGGTAGTTGGTCAGCGAATACAGATAGGCCGTATCGGTGCCGGCGAGGGCGAGGTCGAGCCAGCGGCGACGGAGCGCGGGCGCGCCCCGGACGAGCTGCTGGTCCTGCGAGGAGAAGACGACGGTGGGGAAGCGCCCGAGGAAATCAGCGAGGCGGGTGATGCGCTCGCCGTCGCAGGTCACCTCCTTGCCGCCGGGGCGAAGGGTGATGACCACGCGGCTAGCGCCGTGTTTCTCGTGCTAAAACTCGGCGGCGAGGGCGCCCTCCTTTTTGCCCTGGGCGACGAGGAGCGAGGCGTCGGCGGTGCGGAAGGAGCGCAGCGCGGTCACGAAGCCGACCGCCTCGAGCAGGTTGGTTTTGCCCTGTCCGTTCTGCCCGACGAAGAACTGCTGCCGCCCCGAAAACGAAAGCTCCGCGAACGAGACGTTGCGGAGGTTTTGCAGGGTGAGACGGCGCAGGCGCATGGCGCGCGTGGCGTCAGCGCACCTGGAGGGTGCTGCCGTCGTATTCGAGGCCGAGGCTCGGGATCGTGACGGCCTTGCGGTCGCCCTGCTTTTTCACGGTGCCGGCATGCCAGGCTTGGTAGCCCGAGGCCTTGGCGGCGGCGAGGGTGGCCTCGAGGTTCTCGGGCGAAACGTAGGCGGCGAAACCGACGCCCTGGTTGAAGGTCGCGTAGGCCTCGCGCAGGTCGATGGGACCGGCCTCGCGGAGGAATTTGAAGAGCGCGGGCTCCTCGCCGGGCGTGTGGATCTCGTAGACGAAGGGCTCGTCGAGGCGCATGAGCTTGCGCCAGCCGTGGCCGGTAACGTGCGAGACATAGTTGAGCGTGACTCCCGCCTGCTGGCACTCGCGGACAAAGTTCACGTAGATGACGGAGGGGGCGAGCAGGGCCTCGCCGTAGGTGCGCGGGTCGCCGTGGCCGATGGGCGTCTGGTAGCCTTGCGGGAGCTTGGAGGCGATAAGGCGGCAGAGCGAAAGGCCGTTGGTCTGCACGCCGGAGGACGCGAGAAAAACGATGGCGTCGCCGTCGCGCACCGTGCCGGTGATGCGCCGGGACTTGGGCTCGATTTTACCGATAGCGGAGCCGGCGAGGACGATGGCGTCGGCGTTGACGATGCCGCGGAGGGTGGGCGTTTCTCCGCCGCCCCAGACCGCGCCGGCCTGGCGACAGCCTTCGGCCCAGCCATCGACAAGGGCCTGCATACGCTTGGCGTCGGTGAACCAGGCGGACTCGCCGACGGCGGCGTGCATGGCTACGGAGATGGGCAGGGCGCCGCAGGTCACGAGGTCGTTGACGATGGTGGCGACGGTATCGATCGAGATCTCGCGGTAGAAATTCTTGCCCGTGGCGGCGTAGACGGCGTCGGCGACGAGGTTCTTGGTGCCGAGGCCCTCCTCGACGTGGGCGAGAAAGTGGTCGGCGGCCTCCATAAGGTAGCAGCTCTCGCCGCGGGTGTTGCCGGGCTCGGCGTAGCCGTGGAGTTCGAGGAGCGGCGCGGTGGTCTTGGCGGCCTTCTGGCAGGCGCGCTTGAAGGCATCGAGCTGGTCGTAATTAACGCCGGAGGATTCGTAGCTGAGGGACATGCTGGAGAGTTCTTACCGCGGATAGCGCAGATGGACGCAGAAAAAAGCGGGGGAATGAGGAGAGCGAAGAAGACGAGACGGAGCCGCACGCTCAATACGCCCGGCTGCCCTCGCTGTTTTCGTAGTAATTGATGAAGGCCTGGTTCACCACGCGGTAGCCGCCGCGCGTGGGATATTTGCCAGAGAAATACCAGT
>JBDLWD010000194.1:0-3220 GCA_039804465.1 Verrucomicrobiota bacterium
GAGGAGAGGGGGTTGGCGGCGAGGTCGGGGCGGATCATGGGGCGGGGGCGGTCGACGTTGGCGTGGCGGCGACGGGCGCGGGCGGCGGGGTGGCGACTAGGCGGTGGATCTGTTCGCCGGCGAGGAGGAGAGCGCCGGAGCCGTAGACCTCGGTGGAGTCGAGGTCGAAGCGGTAGGGGCGGTCGCCGACCGGTTGCACGTGGATGAGGCGGCCGTCGGGCTGGACATGGGCGGCGAGGGCGTCCCAGGCGCGTAGAGCCACGGGGGCGAAGTCGTCGCGATCAAGGAGGCCGGCGTTCACGCCCCAGGCGAAGCCATAGCAAAAGAGCGCGGAAGCGCTGGTCTCGCCGAAGTCGTAGCCGGCGGGGTTGAGGAGGCTGGTGCGCCAGAGGCCGTCGGCGCCCTGCAGTTCCGCGACGCGCGCGGCGAACTCGCGGTAACGGGCGACGAGGGCCGCTCGCTCAGGGCGGGTTTCGGGGATGAGCGGGAGCACGCGGGCGTAGGCTGCGAGAACCCAGCCGTTGCCGCGTCCCCAAAACATCTTTTTTCCGTTTGGTTCCGGTTTTGAAAAAAAGCGACTGTCGCGGAAGTAGAGGCGCTCCGCCGGATCGTAGAGATAGTCGTCGGTCGCGCGCCATTCGCGCAGCATGAACTCGAGGTAGCGCGGGTCGCCGGTGGTGGCGCTCAGGCCGGCCCAGGCGGGCGGGGCCATGAAGAGGGCGTCGCACCAGGTCCAACGGTCCGAACGCTCGGGGCCGACGTGGGCGAGGGAGCTCGTCTTGGGCGTGGCGAGGATGGTGTCGAAAAGGGCGCGCAGCCGGGCGATGCGGACCGGTTCCGGGTTGCGGGTGTGGAGCGCGAGATAGGTCTGGCCCACGATGTGATCGTCGGCGTGATATTTTATTGGACCGGGACGCCAGTCGGTGCTCTCGGCGAGGCCAAGCAGGGCTTGTTCGTAAGCTGGTTTGGTCGAGAGGCGAGCGGTGGCGAGAACACCCAGATAGCCGGTGGCCCGGGCCCAGTGGTGGACGGGCCGCCGGTCGGGGGAGGCGAGTTGGTAGTCGGCGACGCGTTCCATAAGCGCGACGATGGCGGCGGGTTCGCGGACGGGAACGACGGGGCCGGGGAATAGGGTGGGCGGCGCGGGCACCTTGGGCGGTGGATCGTTGGGCGCGGAGTGGAGTGACAGGCAGGCGAGGAGGGTGGAGGCCGCGAGAATCAGGCGAGTTGAGAAACGAGAGAACATGGTGAGAAAAAGTTTAACGCAGAGGAATGACGCAGGTGACGATGGAGCGCGGGGCGAGTTCGAAGGCGCCGCCAGCGAAGTCGGACACGCGGCGGAGGTTTGTGTTCACCTCGGCGGTGGTGACGTAGGCGCGGCCGACGAGCAGGGCGCGGCCGTTGGCGAGGGTGAGGCGGAGCGGGACGGCGTGGGGGCGCCAGTTGATGGCGACGACGACGAGTTCGCGGCCGTCCGGGCTGAGGTAGGCGGAGGCGAGCTCGCGTTCGGCGGCGGTGATCTCGTCGAGTTCGTCGGCGCGGGACGTTTCGATGCGGACGTAACCGGGGCGCACGAAGCGACTGAAGTGGCCGAGGGCCCAGAGGAGTTTGGTGGGCTCGAAACCGTCGCGGTCGGTTAGGCGGCGGACGAGGATGTAACGCAGATCGCCGGCGGGATTTTTTTGGAGATCGAGGGCGGTCCAGAATTGCCAGCTGCGGGCGCGGGCGAAGACGAGGTCGCAGTGGATGAGGCGGGCGAGGTGGAGAGCGGAGTCGATGTGCGGGATGGGGCGCTCGCGGGTGGTTTTGCCGACGCCGTCGCGCAGGAGGCAGTATTCCGTCATGGCGTAGTCGAGCTTGCGCTGGTCGAGGGTGGCGCGGAGATCGCGGCGAACTCGGATGATCTCGTCGGGGCGGCCGTCGCTGAAGTAGCCGTGGGCGGCGAAAGTGCGGGAGACGTTGCGGAGGTTGCCGACGTAGTCGGGCGAGGCGCGGTCGAAGAAAGCGCGGGCCTGGTCGGAGGCGTGGTTCTCGCCGGGCTGGTAAACGAAGCGCAGGTCGCCGGCCTCGGAGAGCTCGATCTTGGTGGGCAGCCCGCGGCGGCGGAGCTCGGTGTCGAGCAAGCGGGTGAGGCGGGCGATCTCGGCGTTGGTCCACGGGCTGCCCTCCTGGCGACCACCGCTCCAGCGCCATTGGGGTTCGTTGACGGGGGAGAGGTCGCGAAAGGTGATACCCTCGCGGTCGCGGAAGTGTTGCATGACCTCGGCGAAGAAACGGGCGTAGTCGTCGAAGTGGTCGGCCTGCAAGTTGGCGCGCGGCTCGTGGTTGTTGTTGGCGGTGCCGGTGCGGGTGAGGTGGACGGGCGGGCTGACGCCGAAGGCGACGAAGTGTTCCACCCCGTGGCGTTTGGCGGCCTGGAGGAACCAGCATTGGCCGGCTTGGCGGGACCAGTCGTAGGTGCCATCGGGGTTGAGGAAGGATTCGGTGCGGGTGTGGTATTCGCCGGGAACGTCGGGGCGTATGCCGCTGGCCGCACCTTGGGCGGCGCTGCCGGCGCCGATGTAGAAACGCCAGATGGAGAGACCGGCGCCGATGGGCGAGCCGTCGGGTGATAGCTCGCGGGAAAAGAGGACGCGGGCGAGGTCCTCGCGGACGGGGACGGGCCAGTCGTGGCCGACGATGTTGAACTGCCAGGCGTCGGAGGCGCCGAAGCCGTCGAGCGTTTGCGCGCGGCGTTCGGGGTGGACGACGAAAGTGACGGGACCGTCGGGGGCGGGGATTGGCGGGAGATCGGGAAGGGCGTCGGCGGGCGCGCCTGTGAACGGGTCGGTGACGGTTTGGGCGGAGGCCGGAGGGGGAGGGACTAGGCCGGCAAGCGCGCAGGCCAGCGGGAAGGCAAGGCGGGCGAGGCGGAGGAGGCGCATGCGGAGCGGGTCAGCGGAGCGGCAGCACAAAGGTGGTGAGCGAGCGCGGCTCGAGGGTGTAGGCGCCGCCGGCGGACACGGAGCGAGGGTCCAGGTTGATGGCGGGATCGGCGGTGGTGACGTAGGCGCGGCCGGCGGGAGCGGCGACTGATTTGGCGCCGTTGAGGAGGCTGAGCTGGAGCGGAACGGCGTGGGGGCGCCAGTTTACGGCGACGACGACGAGTTCGCGGGAGTCGGGGCTGAGATAGGCCGATGCCAGTTCGCGATCGCCGGCGGTGACATCGTCGAGAGAATCG
>JBDLWD010000195.1:0-3183 GCA_039804465.1 Verrucomicrobiota bacterium
AGACGCGGCCGGGGGCGGCGGGCGGCGTGTAGTCGAAGTCGCGGGTGTAGGTGGCGTCGCCGGAGAAGTGGCGGATGCCGGCGTCGAAGTGCTCGGTCCAGGAGATGAGTTTGACGAACTCAGCGCGGGCGGGTGCGCCGCGACCGGAAGTGAAGGCGACTTGCCACGGGCCGGGGATTTCCTGGTGTAGTGAAAGAGTGGAGACGAGGCGCGCGGAGAGCGGGGCGGGCGCGGTTGGGCCTGGGAGGGCGGGGTCGCGGAAAACGACGAAGACGGAGGCGCGGGCTTCGAGGGCGAGGGGAATGCGGGTGATGCCGTCGCGCTCGGTGTAGTCGGGCAGGGCGGTGATGGCGCCGGTCTCGGGGTTCCAGAGTTCAGGGATGCGGCCGGTGACGCGGAAGGAGGCGGTGAAGGAGGCGCCTTTGTTTTGGTGGTTGGCGACGAAGTAGAGATCGCGGTCGGCGGTGCGGCGGTGGGCGTGGAGGAGGTCGGCGCCTTCGGGGCCGGCTTCGTAGTAGAAGTCGCGCGGGAGGTTGAGGCGGGCGAGGGTTTCGGTGGGGGTGTAGCCCCAGAGCAGGCGGCCGGCGCCGGTGGATTTTTCGCCGCGCGCGGTGAGAGGGGCGTGGCCCCAGAGTTCGTCGGCGATGCGGCGCACCTCGGCGGAGCCGTCGGGGCCGTCGGCGAAGGAGCGGGTGCCGGTGGGTTTGACGGGGCCGAGCACGGTGGCGCCGGCGGCGACGAGTTCGCGCAGGCGGCGGGCGGCGGGCAGGGTGAGCTCGGGGCCGCCGGCGAGGATGAGGAGCGAGTAGCTCATGCCATCGGGCAGGACGATGCGACCGTTGGCTACGCGGGTGCGGGTAAGGAGAACCTCGTCGCCGCAGACATCGTAATCGTAGCCGGCGGGCGGGACGGGGCGGAGTCGGTGGGTGGCGATTTTGAGGGGAGTGTCGTTGCCCAGGTGATACAAGATGTCGGCAACGGGCAGGCCCTGGCGGAGGACGTGGGAGGAGCGGGCGAGGGTGTCCCAGAATGGCCGGGAGTCGCGCCACCAGGTGTTGTGACGTTGGAAGGGGACGTAGAAACGATCCTGGGTGACGCCGGGGAGTCGGTCTTCGCGCGGTTGGTGGACGTAGGCGAGGACGACGAACTGGTTGATACCGTGGGCGAGGGCGGCGTCGGCGAAGGGCTTCATCATGGCCGGGTGGGCGTCGGCGCGGCTGCCGGTGAAGGACTCGGCGGCGACGACGGGCAGGCCGTAAACGTGGGCGGCGGAGGCGGCTTCCTTGCAGTCGAGGGTGCCGTCGGCTTGGGACATCCAGAATTCGGCCATGGGAATGTCGGTGCGGCCCTTGGCCTGGATGTTGTCGCTGGGCAGGCAGGTGGCGATGCCGGGGGCCTGGGCCATGAGCGTCATGCCCTCGGCGTGGCAGAGGCTGCGGAGGGCGCCGAAATACTCGTCGCTCATGAGGTCGGCGATGGTGCGGCGGACGTCGTTGAGAAAACGGTCGGAGTCGGCGGGGCTGCCGACGACGCGGCCGGCCATGACGGGGAGCAGGCGGCGCAGGTCGTAGCCGCGCAGGCGGCGGAAGTGGTCGGGGAAGGCGGCGGTCCAGTTTTGGGAGCCGTGTTCGTTGCTGTCCACGTTGATGCCGGCGAGTTTGGCGCCGGGGACGGTGCGGACCTCGGCGAGGATGCGGCCGACGTAGTTTTGAAACTGCACGGCGACGGCGGCGGCGGAGAGTTTATCGCATTCGAGGCCCATGCCCTCGGGGCGGCCGTGTTTGGTGCGGGCGCCGGTGGGGATGTGGCCGAAGCGGAGGACGGTCCAGGAGCCGGGCGGGGCGTCCCAATCGAGGTGACCGTCGGCGGAGAGGTGATCGGTGAGATCGACGATGCGGGCGGGGTCGATGACCTCGGCGGCGGCGTAGGCGGGGGTTTGGTCGGGGTTGGAGAAATCGACGATGTGGCCGGCTTTTTCCTCCCACTGGTCGATGCGGGCGTCGGGGTGGAGCTCGATGTTACCGATGACGAGATCGTCGTCCTTGTAGGTGGTGTTGCGGCCCCAGCCCTCGAGGCGGAGGCGGAAGTGGCGGGCGGTGGCGGCGGGGAAGGCGCGGGTCTGGATATCCCAGTAGTCGTGTTGGGATCCGTTGGCGGAGAGGGTGCAGACGGTGGTCCAAGTGGTGCCGTCGGTGCTGGACTCGAGGGTGCCGACGGGAGGGTTGAGTCTCATGCCTTGGCCGTAGAAATCGTCGGCCCAGGACGTGGGGACCTGTGTGGCGATGACGAGGGCCTTAGAGTTGGGGCGGAGGGCGTAGGTGAGGGCGCGGATGGTGACGGGGCGGCCGTAGTCGAGGGCGATGAGGACGGGGCCGCCGCCGGGGGGCGGGGCGAGGCGGATTTTTTTGGCGTCGGGGCCGGCGAAGAGAGAGGCGGCGTCGGGCGTGGCGGGTTGGCTGGTGATGGCAGGCGCGGGCAAGGCGTTGGGCGTGCCGCCGGCGGGAGTCGGGTAGGCGAGAACGGCGACGTCGCGGTAGAAGTTGTGGCGGGAAGTGGCGCGCGGCAGGACGACGGAGACGCGGCGGCCGCCGGCGACGACGGATTCGGTGGCGACGAGGCGTTGCATGCCGAGCTCGGGGGTGATCCACGGGCCGCCAGCGACGAATCCGTTGCTCGCGTTGACCTCGAGTTTGAGGCCTAGGCGAGCGCATTCGGCGGCGGCGAAACGGACGCGGGCGAGGAATTCAGGAGAGAGGCTTTTAAGGGCGTCGGGGCGATCGGCGAAGACCTGTTCGTAGAGGACGACGCCGCCGAAGCCGGCATCGCGCAGGGCTTCGAGATCGCGGGTGATGCCATGGTCGGTGGTGACGGATTCGCCCCAATACCACCAGGTGGTCGGGCGGGAGGCGACGGGCGGGTTGGCGAAGTCGTCGGCGGAGAGATCGGGCCGCTTGGCAAGCGGCTGTCCTTGAAGAGCGGAGACGGGGAAGGCCAAAAGGACGAAGGAAGCCGCGAGGGAAACGAGGTGACGGGGCAAGGCTTTCATGGGCGGGAGAGGGTGGCGCTCATGAGGCCAATGACGACGTCGTTGGCGAGGGCGCGAACAGTGATGGATTTCAGGTCGCGGGAGGGATCGAGGGAGAGGTCCAGCACGGTCGCGGCGCCGCCCGCGATGGCGCGGCC
>JBDLWD010000196.1:0-3331 GCA_039804465.1 Verrucomicrobiota bacterium
CCGCCAGTCCTATTGGTTCACCCGCAACTCCTCCGGCACCGCCCCCGGCTTCGTCCGCCTCAGTGTCTCCGGCACCACCGCCGCCCTCACTTGGACCGGCGCCAACGGCGGCCTCTGGGACCGTGAAACCACCGTCGCCTGGTCAGGCGCGTCTCCCGCCACTTTCTTCAATGCCGACGACGTGACCTTCGACGACTCCGCCTCCTCCGGCAACGTCACCATCACCCAGCCCGTCTCCCCTCGCTCCATCATCGTCAACAACACCGCCGCCCGCGCTTACACGTTCTCCGGCGCGCCTATCACCGGAACCGCCAGCTTGGTTAAATCCGGCCCCGGCACGCTTACCCTCAACGTCCCGCAATACACCCTCGCCAACTCCACTCTCACCGCCGGCTCAGTCACCGTCACCGTTTCCTCCACCGCGAACCTGCGCCCGGGCATGACCGTCATCGGCGCCGGCATCCCCGCCGGCACCACGCTCGTTTCCGCGCCCGACGCCACCACCGTCGTTCTCTCGCAAGCCGCCACCGCCACCAGCGCCACCGCCAGCCTCATCTTCGAAACCCGCAACACCTACAGCGGCGGCACCATCCTGACCGAGGGCTCCCTCACCCTCGCCTGCAACTCCTGGCAATACTACAGCTCCCCCAACGCCTCCCCGTCCAACGCCTACGGCCTCGGCACCGGCCCCATCACCCTCAACGGCGGCATCCTCACCTTGCTGGGCCACACCGTGGATACCCGTTACCTTTCCGGATCGTTGCCCAACGACCTCATCGTTCCCGCCGGCAAAACCGCCACCCTCCGCTCCACCATGCGCGGCACCTACCTCGGCGACATCGCCGCCCTGCGCGGTAGCCTCACCGGCTCCGGCACGCTCAACCTAGTGGTGAATTACGCCTACGGCGCCATCGTCGGCGACTGGTCCGCTTTCGCCGGCACGCTCAACGTCTCCCGACCCGCCACAGGATTCATCGACCCCCGCTTCCAGCTCGGCCACGAACTCGGCCTGCCGCTCGCGACCGTAAACCTGGACCAGGTCACCCTCGCCTGCACCGCCGTCCCGCCACCCGAGGGCATGATCATTCCACTCGGCAGCCTCTCCGGCGGTGCCACCGCCGTCATTGCCGGCAGCCAGACCGCCGGCCGCCCCGTAACCTGGCAGGTGGGCGGCCTCGACACGTCCTCTACCTTCGCCGGTGCGTTCACCCCGGTCGCGGGTGGCGGCCCCATCGGCCTCGCCAAAACCGGCGCCGGCACTTGGACCCTCACCGGCTCCGGAACAGTGAGCGCGGGCATCACCGTAGAGGCGGGCACGCTGACCTACGGCGACGCCTCCACCGACACGCTCTCCGGCACCAGCGAGATCGTCGTCAACCCCGGCGCCACCCTCCACCTCAACCAAGGCTCAAAAATCTCCGGCTCTTCCTGCGAACTCTTCCCCGCAGCCACCCTGCGCGGCAACGGCACCCTCGAGGCCGCGCTCAACTCCTCCGGAAACCTCTCCGTCAACGGCGGCACCCTCGCCCTCGTGGGCAACGCCTACCTCGACGGCGACATCACCTTCGCCAGCCCGTCCGACCGCCTCGCCGTTTCCGGAAACCTCGTCATCGCCGGCACCATTACCCTCCCGCCAGCGGCCACCCTCGCCGCCGGCCGCAATCTCTTTATCACCTGCTCAGGCATGCTAACCGTGGGAGACCTCGCCGTGCGCGGCGTGCCTTCGGGTTTCGATGCTACCCTCGATGGCTCCACCCCAGGCGAACTCGCCGTCGTCCTCGCGCCGCGCTACACCTACGCCGACTGGCAGTCCGCCCACTTCGCCTCGCCCGGCGGCTCAAACGCGGCCCCGCTCTCCGACCCCGACCTCGACGGCATATCCAACCTCTTGGAATACGCCCTCGGCGGAACGCCCGCCGCCAACGACGCCGCCCGGCTGCCCGTGGCCTCGCGCGACGGCGACTATGTCGTCTTCACCTTCTCCCGCCGCGACACCGCCGCCCGCCAGACGTCGCAGGTTTTCGAATACAGCGCCGACCTCTCCGCTTGGACCGCGCTTTCCCTGTCCTCCCCTCCCCCGGCCGGCGTCACCTTCGGGCCCGTCGCGTCGGATATGCAGACCGTGACCGTCCGCCTGTCCCGCGCTCTGGCCCCCGGCGGCCGCCTGTTCGGCCGGCTTCGCGTCACCTTGCCCTGAAATACGCCTATCGTTTCCATATCCTGAAACGTCTTAAACTGGCCAGCCTCGCCCACCCCTCCGTCATCCCATCCGGCGACGCCCTCCCCAACATCGCAAATACGCCCTCGGCCTCGAGGTCCACGCCGTGGACGATCTCATCAACTGGTCCGCCGTCACACGCTACACCGCCGGGGCTCCGCTCTTACCCTTTTCCCCAGGCTGATCCGTCTCTCCCGGTTCCACTCGCATCAACGCCCCCGACGGCCCCACCCCGCCGCCACGCCTCCTCGGCCACCTCCCCGCTCCTCGCTCCCCCTCCATCTGGACGCCGCCTCATCCTACCCGCCCGACCTGCGCCCCCTTTGCCGACGTCCCCTACGCCTCACTGACGCCGCGCAAAACCTTCGACCTCGTCCTCCCCGAAGGTCCGGGCACCTTCCCCGTCGCTCTCAACATCCACGGCGTCGATTTCGTTCTCGGCGCCAAGGAAATTCCCCCCCTCGCCAGCGCCTTCCTCACCGCCGGCTTTGCTGTCGCCTCAAACAACTACCGCCCCTCATCCAAGGTCCCCGTCGAACTCGACCTCCTCGCCGACGCCGGCCACGGCGACATGGGCTTCCTTACCACACGCTTTCTCGCCCTGGCCAACATCGAGCACATCGTCCACTTCGCCCCAGTATCTGTAAAAAATAACGCCCCGCGCTTCGTCTTTCACCCGCCGCGCGCCCAGTCCGCCCCTCAATCCCCCGCCTTCAGCAAGCGCCTGCGAAACTCCGCCGGCCCCATCCCCGTCGCCGCCTTGAACCGCACTGAAAAATGGTGCCGGTCCGCGTAGCCGCACCCATCCGCCACCATCTCGATCGTCACCTCCCGCCTCATCAACAACCGCTTCGCCAGATCGATCCGCGCCCGCACGATCGCCGCACCCGCCGCCTCCCCGTGCTCCTCCCGAAACGCCCGCTCAAAACTCCGGCGTGAACACCCCGCCGCCTTCGCCAGCGCATCGATGCACAGGCCCCGCAAATCCTCCGCCCGCATCAAGGCCCCCACCTTCGACCACAGCTGCGTCCGCCCCGGCGCCCGCCCCGCCGTCTCCCCGGCAAACACCTCCAGCGGCGGGCTAGGCCCTATGTGCAACGGGTGCGGGCCCTG
>JBDLWD010000197.1:0-4417 GCA_039804465.1 Verrucomicrobiota bacterium
CCGCTACGCGGGCGCCGCGCTCCGACCCGACACCGACCACTGGTGGACCGTGCGCACTTGGAACTTCCGCAAAAGCGTGTCCGCCTGCGCCCCGCCGCAGCGTTTCCGCACCGGCCGCCTCGATCGCTCCGACGATCTCTGGCCCGGACAAAGCCGCTGGGTGCGCCTCGCCGACGAAAACGGGAAGCCTCGCTGGACCTTCGAGGACCGCCACCCCATCGCCTACCACCCGCGCCCGCCCGTCCGCTCCGTCGCCCGCCCCGACGGCGTCGCCTTCTTGGATTTCGGCCAGGCCGCCTTCTCCGGCCTCGCACTCACCCTCGCCTGGCACCCGCCCGCAGGCGCCCCGCAGACCGCCCGCATCGAGATCGCCGTCGGCGAAAAAGCCCGCCCCGACGGCGAGTCGCTCGACAATCGTCCCGGCGGCGGGGTCATCTTCCGCCGCTACCCCCTCGATATCCGCGCCGGCGTCCACGCCTACGCCGTCGAGTTCCCCCGCTTCGTCCCCAAATACCCGCACAGCCAGGCCATGCCGGCCCACATGCCCGAGGTCGTCCCCTTCCGCTACTGCGAGGTCCGCCCCGGCGCGCTGCCCGTGTCCGTCGTCTCCGCCGGACAACTCGCCCTCTGGTATGAGTTCGACGACAGCGCCTCCGCCTTCTCCTCCTCGTCGCCCGCCCTCGACGCCGTGTATTCGCTCTGCAAATACTCGCTCAAGGTGAACACCTTCAACGGCGACTTCGCCTCCAGCGAGCGCGAACGCATGATGTATGAGGCCGACACCTTCATCCAGCAGATCGGCCATTACTCCGTGGACCGCGAGTTCGCCATCGCCCGCTACAGCGTGGAGAACATGCTCTACCACGGCTCCTGGCCCACCGAGTGGATCTCCCACTGCCTCCTCATGGCCTGGGCCGATTACTGGCACACCGGCGACGCCTCCCTCCTCGCCCGCCATTACGACACGCTGAAACCCAAGACCATGACCGCCCTCGCCCGCGAGGACGGCCTCATCAGCACCCGCACCGGCCTGCAAACGCCCGGGTTCCTCGCCTCCATTCACGCCCCGCGCCTGAACGACATCGTCGACTGGCCCACCCACATGGCCGACGGCTTCGACTTCCGCGACTACAACTCCGTCGTAAACGCCTTCCACCACCGATCGCTCGTCCTCATGGCCAAGGTCGCCGCCACCCTTGGCCGCGCCGATGACCAGGCCTTCTACTCCGCCCGCGCCGATCTTGTCCGCGCCTCCTTCCAGGCCGCCTTATTCGACCCCGCCGCCGGCCTCTACCGCGACGGCATCGGCAGCGAACACCACTCCTTCCACGCCAACCTCTTCGCCCTCGCCTTCGACCTCGTGCCCGCCGAACGACGCCCCGCCGTCCTCGCCTGGCTCAAGTCCCGCGGCATGGCCTGCGGCGTCTACCCCGCCCACTACGTGCTCGAGACTTTCTTCGACCACGACGAGGCCGGGCACGCCCTCTCCCTCCTGACCGCCGACGGCGACCGCGGCTGGCTCAACATGCTCCGCATGGGCTCCACCGTCACCACCGAGGCGTGGGACATGAAGTATAAGCACAACATCAGCTGGACCCACGCCTGGAGCGCCTCGCCCGCCCACATCATCCCCCGCAAGCTCCTGGGCATCGAGCCCGCCGAGCCCGGCTTCGGTCGCGTCGCCATCCGCCCCCGCCTCGCCTCCCTCGAGCGGGCCTCGGTCAAGCTCCCCACCATCCGCGGCGACATCCTCCTCTCCGCAGTCAACCGCCCCGCCGAACCCTACGTCCTCGATCTCACCCTGCCCGCCAATGTCTCCGGCGATGTGTTCGTCCCCGCCTTTTCCCGCTCCGACGACGTCGTGACCATCGACGGCCGCCCCGTCTCCGCCTGCCGCGAAGGCGCCTGGCTCATGGTCGCGAACATCGGCGCAGGACGCCACCGCATCGAGCGTCTGCGCTGATCCCCGCCCATCTCCTTACCGTTCCTCCCCCACGCCTCCCTTTCCCTCCATGCCTCGCTCCCTGCCCGCTCCCTTCTCTCCCGCCGCGCCGGTCCTCCTCGACATGGTGCACCACAATCCCGGTGAGACGCCCTTCGCCACCCAGTTCGCCGACGCCGGCAAACTCGCCGGCCACGGCTTCACCGGCCAGGTCGCCAAAAGCCTCAACTTCGCCCTCGGCTTTGACGACATCCTGCCCGGAGCCTTTCCTGCCGACGTCGCCGAGCGCGCCTGGCTCGACGACCTCGCCGCCGCCAAGGACGCCGAGATCGCCGCCTGCGTCCGCGCCGGCATCGAGACCTACTACCACACCGATTTCTTCGTCCTCCCGCGCCGCGTCGTCGAGTCGCTCAAGGACTCCATCTGCGACGAGGCCGGCCGCATCGACGTCACCCGGCCCGCCACCCTGGAGCTCTACCGCCGCGTCATCGCCGCCCTCTTCGCCCGCTTCCCCGACGTCACCGGCCTCATGGTCCGCGTCGGTGAGACCTACCTCTTCGACGCCCCCTACCACGCCGGCAACACCGCCGTTCCCCTCCACGACCCGAAGGTCCCCCGCGCCGCCCAGATCCAGCGCTACATCACCCTGATCAACTTCCTTCGCGAGGAGATCTGCGTGCGCCACGGCCGACGCTTCATCCACCGCACCTGGGACTATTTCACCGACCGCTTCCACGCCGACCCGACCTTCTACCTCGCCGTCACCGACGCCATCGAGCCCCACCCCCTGCTCGCGTTCTCCATCAAGCACACCGGCTCCGACTTTTTTAGAAATTCCCACGCCAACCGCTGCATCGGCATCGGCCGCCACCCCTATATGATCGAGGTGCAGTGTCAGCGCGAATACGAGGGCAAGGGCGCCATCCCCTGCTACATCGCCCGCGGCGTCATCGACGGCTTCTCCGACCAACCCGTCCGCGCCGGCCTCCGCGACTGGCGCAAGGACCCTCGCTACATCGGCGTCTTCACCTGGACGCGCGGCGGCGGGTGGTTCGGCCCCTACCTGCGCGACGAGTTCTGGCCCGAGCTCAACGCCCGCGTGCTCTCCGCCTGGCAAGCCTCCCCCGATTCCTCCGAGGAGGAGATCTTCGCCCGCGTGGCCCTTGAGGCCTATGGCCTATCCGCGTCGTCCGCCGCCGCCCTCCGCGAACTCGCCCTCGCCAGCGAGGACGTCATCCTCCACGGCCGCTACTGCCAGGCCGCCGCCGAGCTGGAGGGCTACCGCTACGAATCCACCAACCTCTGGATGCGCGACGATTGCCTCGGCGGCATCAAGGAACTCGCCGACACCTTCGCCGCCCTCGAAAAAGCTGGCCGCCTGGACGAGGCCCTCGCCGAGAAACGCCGCGCCGCCGAGCTCGCCGCCCGCCTGCCCGCCATAGCCGCCCGTATCACCTTCGGCGACCCCGGCCGCACCGCCTTCGTCCGTTGGAGCGCCGATTACGCCAAGAAGCTATTCGCCTGGGTCGCCGAGGGCTGGACTCTCCTCGTCCTACGCTGGCGCGACGGGCACGCCGGCCGCGGCGACACCCGCCCCGATCTCTCGCGCTACGAGGCCGCCCGCTCCGCCGCTCTCGCCCTGTCCACCACGCCCAGCTCCTGGGCCACCGGCTTCTATGGCCACTATTGGAACTGGCCCGGCCAGCCCCCCACACCGGGCATGGACGACTCCGTTCGCTCGCCTTGGACGCCCCCGCGCGGTCCCATTCAACGCGAGGCCTGGCAACCTCAGACCGACACCACCGACTGATTTTCCGGCCTGCCCGCCCGCCTCGCCCCCTCGCCTCTTCCGCCCAACTCTTCCCCCATGTTTCGTCCCCTTGTTCCCGCCCTGCTGCTGAGCGCGCTCGCCGTCGCTCCCCAATTCAGCGCCGCCGCTCCCGCCGCGCCTCAACCCGCGCCGCAAGCCCTATCCGCAGACGCCCGCACCCAGTGGTTCCGCGAGGCCCGCCTCGGCATCTTCATCCACTGGGGCGTCTACTCCGTCCCAGCCGGCGAATACAAGGGCCGTCCCATCGGCTGGATCGGCGAGTGGATCATGAAACAGGCCCCCATCCCCGTGGCCGATTACCGCGCCTTCGCCCGCGACTTTACCGCCTCCGCCTACGAACCCGAAGCCTGGGCCGACCTCATCAAGGAGAGCGGCGCCCGCTACACCGTCATCACGTCCAAGCACCATGACGGCTTCTCCCTCTACGATTCCGCCGTGTCCGACTGGGACGTCGCCGGAGACTGCCCCGCCCCCGACGACCTCCTCGCCCCGCTCGCCAACGCCGTTCGCGCCCGCGGACTCAAGTTCGGACTCTACTACTCCCAGGCCCAGGACTGGACCCACCCCGGCGGCGCCATCATGGGCACAAAAGCCGGCGAACCCGGCTGGGATCCCGCCCAGACCGGCGATTTCGACGCCTACCT
>JBDLWD010000198.1:0-3434 GCA_039804465.1 Verrucomicrobiota bacterium
CGGCGAGAACGACTGCCAGCTGCTCTTCACCCCGGCTATCGACCGCGACGTGCACGGACTTTTCCTCGGTCAGATCGGCGCGGTCGAGCCCGACGCGCTTCATCTCGTCATCGCCGACCAGGCCGGTTTCCACCTGCCGGAGGGCGACCCGCGGATCCCCCAAACCATCCGGCCGCCGTCGGCAACCGCCTCTACTCCGCCCTGCCCAGACTCGAACGCCACCTTCCGGCCGCCGCCCGCCTCTGGTCGCGACGGCCCCAGGCAGGTTACCCCGGGGCGGGGAGCCGGCATGCTTCCCGGCCCCGCGTCCGGACGAGGCCGGCCTGGCTAGTTCTATTTCTCGGACGGCAAGGGGCGAAAGCGGGCGATCCACTTCTCGATGCTTTCAAAGTGCTGGTTGTGGGGCGACCCCTTCTCCTCATACAGCGAGGCGCAGAGCGCGCTGGTAGCGGGCAGGGCGCGGTAATCCTTCCACGCGTTGTCGTAGGCCGCCACCCAGCGTTCGATCTCGGCCCGGTCGCCGGCCGGCGTGAGCACGGAAAGATGCCATATGGCCTGGTAGACGCGGTAGAGATGCAGTCCGTATCGGGAGGATACGCGGACGTGCTCCGCAACGCGGGCGTCGGCAAAGGAGATCTCATCGGCGAGCGCGACGATTTCTCGCCAAAGGGCGACGGATTGATCGCGGCGTGCCAGGATGCGCTCTTTCGCGACGGGGGGGACGGATTTGTTCCAGACCGGTGCGCTGATGTATTCGTCACGCGTCCACCAGATGGTGTGTTCGTTGCGATCCGGGGCGCGGCCCAGCAGAACTGCGTCCGCGGAGGCGAGGGCCAGTCGGCGAAAGCGATCGGCGTCCTGGGCGGAAAGCCCGAGCTTTTCGACGGAGTAGCGGCGAAACAGGGCCTCCTCGGACTGGGCGGGGTTTTCCGCCCACTTGGACAACACCCAGGCGTTGAGATCCAGCCAGAGCTCGTCCTTGATATAGGGACCTTCCCACCCGCCACCACGCGTCCAGGTCCATAGGCCGGCGTAAAGCGGATCCTTGCGGGCGAAATCGCCGATGGAGCGCCAGCGGCTGTCCTGCCTGTCCACGACGCGTTGATGCTCCGGGAAGCCGTCGATGACGCCGTGGGCGACGTAGTTGGGGTAGGCGCCCTTGCCCTCGTATTCACGGGCGCACTGGACCTCGATCAACTGGGGGTGGCGGCCTTGGCCGATGGAGCGAGAGAAACGGGTGCCGCGGTGAAAATCGTTTTCGCAGTGCTTGATGCTGATGACGAGGCGCGGATGGGGCTCCACGGCGGCGTCGACCTTGGCGTAGGCACCGGGGTTGGTGTCGAAGCTGAGCCAGGTGCGGAAGATGAGTTTTTTATCTCGTTTTACGCAGACCTCTTCGCGCAGGAGCTCGAGGAGCGGAATGATGGTTTCCTCGGGGTGGTTGCGATTGCGGATCTTGCCGGCGTGGTAGGGGGCGTCGTGCAGATAGGTTTCACCAATTCGGACGATGATGCCGTCAAAGTCAGGGAAACGTTTGAACACCCCGTCGATCATGGCTCGCACAAACTCCCTGGTCTGCGGGTGGCGCGGATCGCCGAAGGTATCGTCTGCATTGTGCTTTTTGACGAGTGCCTTGGGCAGGAGCACGAGGTCGCCCATGGCGTAGGTGGCGATTCCGGCGCCGCGATTGGCCGCGAGTTCCCGGTCGATGAAGGCGGCTTTTTCGTCGACCCAGGCACGCCCCGGACTGCCGGCGGGGAAAATATCCGGATCGTAGTGGCTCCAATCGATGGCGAGGGTGGGGGAGTCGAAAAGTTGCAGCACGCGACCGTTAAATCCCATTTCGGCGAGCAGGGCGGGGGTCTCAAACTTCGTCTCGTAACGCGCCTCACCGGGATTGTGGTGCACCATGTCGAGGATAAGCGGGCGCGGGGGCGCCGGTTCCGCGGCGATGGATATCGCGGGAAGGGCGCAGGCGAGCAGGACCGCGCAAGCGGCGAAAAGGACGGAATGTTTCATGAGAATCTTATCGGGCTGAATCGGGGGGGGCGCACAGTCGACGCGCTTATTCTTGCGAGAAGTCGGGAAGGGGAAGGTCGGGTTCCCCGGGGATGGTTTGCCAGCGCAGGCGGACGGAAGAGAGGTGCCAGTCCAGTGGAGGAGTGAGCTTTGTGTTACAGCCTTGGAAGAAGAGCCGGACGTGGCCGTCCGGGGCGCGGAAAACGCCGGGGTGGCCCGACTCGCCGTGATTCCATGACCCCGGGGCGCCGTTGGGCAGGATGGGGCGACCTTGATTGAGACGGCGGAAGCGAAGCCCGTCCTCGCTGACGGCGACTCCGATTTGCTGCGGCCTCTGGTTGTAGTTGCCGGCGTAGAACATGTAGTAGAGGCCGTTGTGCTTAAGAATGGTTGCCGCCTCGATGCAGTCGCCTTCCCAGGCGAGGTCGAGGTCCGGCGGATCCAGCGGCGTCGGGACGCGGGGGCGGAGCAGGGACGCATCGGGGGTCAGGGGCGACCAGCGCTCCCGCGAGAAATCGCCCTGGGGATCCAGCGGTGCCGAAGCGGCGCCGAGCATCTGCACGCGACCCTGTGGATCCCGGGTGGCGTAGTAGAGAAAGAGACGGTCCCCAATGATCGCGACCTCGGGGTCGATGGCCCGGCCGCTGCACCAGGG
Organism: Verrucomicrobiota bacterium; assembly: GCA_039804465.1. GTDB lineage: Bacteria > Verrucomicrobiota > Verrucomicrobiia > Opitutales > Opitutaceae > IMCC26134_A. Next base: position 2,675 of record JBDLWD010000198.1, read on the forward strand.
GAAGGCGCGGCCGGCGGCGTCGCGGGCGCTGGCGACGGGATTAGACGTATCGCGGGTGAAATTCACCCCGTCATCCGACCAGGCGTGCAGAATGGCCGAGCCATGGAAGTTGCGTATCGAGTAGCTTTGGTAGAAAAGGTGCACGCGTCCGTTCAGCACGATCGCTCCCGGAGCGGCCACGCCTTCGCGTTCGAGCGGGCCTTCGAGCGGCAGCCTGGCCACTGGAGTCCAGTCGAGCAGGTTTTCGCTGGTGGCGATTCCGATGCCCGTGACCTGCGGGGCCAGCCAGATGGTGTAATACATCCAGTAGCGGTCGCGGAATCTGATGACGACGGGATCCTTGGTGCGGAGGTTTTCGGTGGATGCCGGGTCCGCGAAAAACATTCGGGGTTTCGCGATGTGGGCGGCGATGTCGGAGTGGGTTGCCGTCTTCGATGCCGAGGAGGATCCCGACAAGGTGGAGGTTATGGAGGAGGCAAGCAGCATGGAGCAGACGGGGATCAGGGTTTTCATGATTGGGTGCGGAATCGGGCGAAAAAGTGTCGATGCCTTTTATGCGGAACTCTTGACGTCTACCGGCGCGCGCCCGGGGCTTCCAGGCGGGAAAACCTCGGGGACGGTGCCGGACCAGTCGATGGCCAGGGTGGGGGAATCAAAGAGAGGAAAGCAGCGGGCGTTGTAGCCCATTTCGCGAAGGACTCGCGGATCGTCGAAGCGGGTGACGTAGCGAGGCTCGCCCGGGTTGTGGTGGACCATGTCC
>JBDLWD010000199.1:0-4104 GCA_039804465.1 Verrucomicrobiota bacterium
GGAAGATCGCATAGGGGCCGGAGAGGGGGCGGGGGGGCTGTTTGTGGAGCCTAAACGTGTAGGTGGCGTCCATGGGGGCCTCCATGCCGTTGATGCAGACCTCGCCGTCGCCCTGGGCGGCGTGGCAGTCGCCGGTGAGCACGCCGGCGCCGGGGGTGAAGACGGGCAGGAAGAGGCGGGTGCCGGCGGTGAGGTGGCGGACGTCGAGGTTGCCGCCGAAGGGCCCGGGGGCGCGGGTGCGAAATTCGCCGGGCTCGGCGCGCTGCACGCCGATGATGCCGGCAAAGGGGTGGAGATCGAGGGTGACGCCGGGGAAGCTGCGCGTTTGCCCGCCCTCGAGTTTCCACAGGAAAAGATGATGCTCGGGGAATTCGCCGGCGAGTAGGCCGAGGCCTGGGATGAGGCTGGTCCAGGCGAAGCCGTGGTGGGCGTAGGACTCGATGATGATTTCAAGGGTGTCGCCGGGCTCGGCGCCGTCGATGGCGACGGGGCCGGTGAGGGAGTGGATCTTGAGGGGGTTGAACTCGGAGGCGAATCGGGCGGCGGTCCAGTCGGGGCGAACTTGATAGCCCGAGGAATCTGCGCACTGGAAGGTGACGGTGTCGCCCGGTGCGATGGTCAGGCGCGGGGGCGTGGCGTTGTTCCAGCGGTCGCAGAAGGGTTCGGGCGAGAGGGTGTGGTGCATCTTGAATTTAGCCGCGGATTACGCGGATGGGCGCGGATGGAGGAGATTTTAACCACAGATTACACAGATGGGCACGGATGCAGACGAGTATGGTGGGGCGGGAATTGGTATCCGTGAAAATCCGTGCGATTCGTGGTCAAAACAGGTTTGGCGATTGAAAGAGCGGGCGGCCGTGGCGATAGGTGGCGAGGACGTCGTCGGGGGTGACGCGCGTGACGACGCTGGCTACGATGTGGCGGCTGTGGCGGAGGTGGCCCTTGGTGAAATCGAGAACGACGAAAGTGGCGGGCAGGCCGACCGCTAGCGCGCCGTGGTGGTCGCCGCCGAGGACGGGGCGGATGTTGCTGGTGGCCATTTTCAGGATGGCGGCGGGGTCGGGGGAGAGGGCGTCGGCGAACTGTGATTTGGCGAGCTTGTAGGTGAAATCGAGTTCGGCGAGGAGGTTGGGCGAGTTGAGCATGCCGTTGTCGGTGCCGAGGAGGAGGTTCGCGCCGGCGCGGAGGAGGGCGGCGACGGGCGGAAGAGGGAGGCCGAGGTTCGCGTTGGCGCGGGGGTTGATGGCGGCGGTTTTCCCCGACCGGACGAGAAGCGCGATTTCGTCGGCGTCGGCCACGGTCATGTGGACGACGAGGTGCGGGTCGTAGAGATCGAGAGCGCGGGCGAGGTCGCCGCGGCCTGTGGTGTCGAGGGAGAGCTCGCGGTAGCCGGCGTTTTCGAGGCAGTGGATGGCGCGGAGTTTTCCCTTCGACGCGGTGAGGGCGCGAATCTCGGCCCAGGCGTCGTCGGTGAGATCGTTCATCGTGCTCTCGGAGAAGCCGTCGGCGACGGAGAGCATGCGCTCGAGTTCGGCGCGGTGGGCGGGCGGGAGCGCGTGGCCGGGACGGTTGGCGCGGAGATCCGGTTCTGCGAAGGGGGATTCGTTGAACTGGTTCAGGATGATCGACTCGACGCCGGTGTTGATCGAGGCGGCGCGGAGGAGCTCGGCGCCGGCGGGGCCCTGCTCGCGAAAGTCGAGGTGGCAGACGGTGCCGGTGCGCGCCATGTAGCGCAGGTGGGCCTCGAGGTGGGGGAGGTGGGTGTCGGGCGTGAGTTTGGCGAGTTCTCGGTATTTGTAGCCGGCGGGGCGGAAGAACGCCTGCTCGAGGGTGAGCCCGGTGGCGCCGTCGGGAAGGGCGGAATCGCCCAGGTGGGTGTGGCCGTTGTAGAGGCCGGGGATGACGACGCGCGCGCCGGAGTCGATCGTAGTGGCTGGACTGATACAATCGATCGCGGTGATGGTGTCGGCGGACCAGGCGAAGCGGGAGCAGCGGAAGGGCGCCAGCTCGGGGCCGAGGAGAGCGACGCAATCGGTGAGTTGGCCGGAGGACGCGGGCATGGGGCGGGGAGCACGGAGGGGGGAGCCGGAGAAGGGAGCTGGGGGCAGGGAGCGGGGCGCTGAGAAGAGGGGACCGGTAGCGGAGCGCAGGGAGGGGCGGAGTTCAGGCGGAGACGAGGTGGATGCGCAACGATTCGACCGGTGCGGCGGCGCAGGCGGCCTGAAAGGCGGCCAGGCCGGCGCAGGTGGAGGCGGGAATGTGGCGGGCGGGCACGGTGAAGGAAAGTTCTGGGAGGTCGAAGGGCCAGGGGGCGACGCGGAAAGCGTCGCCCAGCGGGGTGCAGGCGATGGTGCGGCGAACGCCGGCGGAGTCGAGATGGGTGTGGCGGACGGGGCGGGGCTGGTCGTAGCCCACGCAGACGAGCAGGGAGAGGTTGTCGCAGAACTGGAGGAACTCGAAGGCCCGGCCGAGCTGGGCGGGCGTGGCGTGGGCGGCGATGTCGGGCGGGAGCGAGGCGGCGAGCTCGGCCTGGCGGCGCAGCTGCGCGGCGATGAAGTCGGCGTGGAGGGCGCGGTCGGCGGGTTTCAGGGTGCTGAGGTCGGCCTGTTCGGTGAGCAGGTTGACCGTGTGCATGGAGATGAGGATGGCGGCGTAGGGATCGTCCTGCGCGACGGCCTCGGTGGCGGCGCCGCGCACGGCGAGGTAGTCGGCGAGATCGATTTCCTCGAAGGCGGAGTAGCTGCCGACGAGTTCGCGGGTGAAGGCGGAGGGGCGGCCCTCGCGGGTGAGGCAGGGCGCGGCGTCGCGCGCGGCCCAGGCGTCATCGTGGCGGGCGACGGCGGCGATGACGTGGGGCATCACCCCGGCCGGGGCGGGCGCGGGAAACAAGGCGTTGCCCCAGTGTTCGGCGAAGCGGCCGGCGAGGCGGGCGTGTTCCTGATGTGCGACGAGGGTGTAGCCTGCGGGGGTTGAGAGGCGGATCATGGCAGGTTTGCGCGTTTCCAAGCAAACGAGGTGCCAGCATCGGCCCGGTCGTGGCCGTCGCCTGGGGATAATCAGGGTGTTTCGGCGGCCACAGGATTGGTCAACGTGCCCAAGCCCTCGATCTCGATTGAGACAGTGTCTCCGGGTTTGAGGAAGCGTGGCGGGTTGAAGGCGGCTCCGACGCCGGAGGGCGTGCCGGTGAGGATTACGGTGCCGGGCAGGAGAGTTTTGCTGGCGCTGAGAAAGGTGATGAGAGTTGGCACGTCGAAGATGAGATCTGCGGTGGTGGAAGTCTGGCGTAACTCGCCGTTGACGCGGGTGCGGATGGCAAGGCGGCCGGGGTCGGGAAGCTCGTCGGCGGTGACGAGCACGGGGCCGAGCGGGCAGAAGGTGTCGAAGCCCTTGCCTTGGCAAAACTGCCCGCCGCCCCACTTGAACTGCCAGTCGCGGGCGGAGACGTCGTTGGCGATGGTGTAGCCGAGCACGTGGTCGAGGGCGTTTTCGCGGGAGACGTTTCGGGCCGCGCGGCCGATGACCACGGCGAGCTCGCCCTCGTAGTCGACCTCGTGGGAGGCGTTTTGCGAGCGTGGCAGCAGGATGGGGTCGCCGGGGTTTTGGAGGGTGTTCGTGGTTTTCACGAAGATCATCGGGAACTGCGGCAGGGGCCGGCCGACCTCCTCGGCGTGGCTGCGGTAGTTTAGGCCGACGCCAAGAATGTTGGGCGTGGAGACGGGAGCAAGGAGCTTGCCTGGCCGCATGGGCACGCCGGTGGCTCGCAGGCCGCCGGCCGCGAGCGGATCCCCATCGAGGGCTAGGGCGGAGCCGTCGGGCTGAAGGGCGGCGTAGGCGGGGCCTTGGGCGGCGAGGTGGCGAATGAGGCGCATGGGTTTCGGGTTCGGGTCTCGGTGCGGGTCGCACGGGAACCATGATTTGTGCCACGCCTGCTTGCGAGCCCGCGCGCGCGGACTTTGTTGCGGGCGTTGCAGCAAAACCATGAACCGTCTTCTCGCCCTCGCGGGCCTCTTCCTCGCCATGTTTTCCCTGTCCTCCGCCAATCCCGTCAACGCAGGCGATCGAGCTCCGGCCGCCGTCGCCCTTTCCGACGCGGGCGAGAAAATC
>JBDLWD010000200.1:0-2839 GCA_039804465.1 Verrucomicrobiota bacterium
AGGTGTCTACCTAAGCCTGTTCGCCGCGCATCCCCCTTTCCAGATCGACGCCAACTTCGGCTATGTCGCCGGCATTATCGAAATGCTCCTTCAAAGCCATCTCCGCGCCCCGGACGGGCGCCCGGTGCTCCATCTGCTGCCCGCCTTGCCCGCGGCATGGCCCGAAGGTTCCGTCAACGGTCTCCGCGCCCGGGGTGGTTTCACCGTGGATTTGGCCTGGGCCGCCGGGAAACTTGTCCGCGCCCGCATCACCTCACGATCTGGAGCTCCTTTTCGAGTGATTCATGGCCCGGAAAGCGCGGACCTTACTCCTCCCGCCGGCTCAAGCTGGGAGTGGTCGTCCGGGACTTTTGGCTGAGCCCGCGAAAGCCGGGCCGGTGTTCACGCCAGGCGAGTATCCGGATCCGGCAGCCAGCGCCACGTTTCCGCATGCGTCATCACTTCGCCGGGCGCCAGTTCCACACAGGGCGCGTGCTGCTCGACTTCCAGGATAGACCACGAATCACGGTTGGCCTTGCGGTAGATTTCCACCGGCGCATGACCTTCCGCCACGGCTTCCGCCGGCGCGGCGGGAAACTCCAGCTCCAGACAGCCGCCGGACGCATCGATGCGAATGATTCCGCGCGAGGGGCGCACGAAAGCCTTCGCATCCGTCGCAACCACCCCGTCGGGCAAGACAGGCGCGTGCAGGCAAAGCCATCCGGCCGAGAGCAAAGGCCGGAGATCCGCGCCTCCCGAGACCCGCAGGTCCGAAAGCCGGTCCACGGGCACGCGCACGCGGGCCGAGGGCGTGGCGCGAAAATTGAACCACAGGCCCTTGCGTATCGTTTTTCTCGATACATTTCTCGCCTCGACGGAAAAACGAATGGTTCCGTCCGTCGCCGCCTCCCATGTCTTCGTGAGCTCCACCTGCCAGACGGGTGAGGCGGGGCTGCGCAGTCGCAGCCGCCCGGGCGTGTGCTCCAGGACCGCGTAGCCGGCGCCGGTGCAAATCGGATCCGGCGGCCAGCCCTGCGCCTCCGCGGGCCTGCCTGGAATGGCCGTCTGGTCGCCCCAGAATCGAGCCTGGGGGCCCAGCCAGACCACCTGGCCGAAATCCTGCCGCCACTCGGAGTCGGGCCTGACCTCCTCCACGGCTTCCATCGACCAGTCGCGCTCGCCTGGATCGACCAGGTTGGGACCTCCCGGCATCCGGAGCGACACGGTGCGTCCGCCGTGCAGCGCCGTCACCGCCGCGACGAGGCCCGGTCTGCTTGTTCCGATCTCCAGCAACATGGTTTTCACGCTCCCGCAGGCTCGACGAAAGCCGCCAGCGCGTAGATGAGCGCGGCGTTCCAGTTTATGGCGATCTCGTTGGTCCGGTAGTCCTCGACCACATCGAACCAATCGCGCGCAGTAGGCCAGGGGCCTCCGACCAGATAGCCCGGCCAGGCGCCGCCGCGGCGATCGTGCGGATTCAAGGGCGGATTGCCGCCCAGGCCCGTCACATAAGAGCGCCCGTGAAAATTTCTTCCGAAAAGATGCGCCAACGCCTGCTCCGCCGCCCGCCGATACGAGGGATCCGGACGCAGACGGTCGGCGAGATGCAGCTGGTAGGTCTGCCCGGCCACCCGCCCGTTTCCGCCCCACTCGAAACACTCGCGCTCCGCGCCCAACGGGCGACCGTGCGGATTGGCTTCGGCCTCGCGCGCCGCCTCCGCCGCGCGCGCAAAAAGCGACTCCTCCAGCTTGGCGACCAAATCCCGGTCCCGCTCCGTCTTGCGACTCGCCTCGAGGTAGGCGCCTAAAGCGAGGTCCTCGACGTCATACCAGACGGGGCCGAGCCGGTTGAACGCATAGGCCGGCGCACGCTGCTCGAAGTCGCGGAGGAATCGCGCCTCCCCGGTCGTTTCCCACATCTCGACCGCCGCCCATAGACGGTGGGACTTGTCCTGGGCTCCATAACCGCCCGTGCTGAAAGTGCTCTGGTCCGGCTCCACATGGTCTGGATGGGCGAGCAGACAATCCCAGCCGCGATGCGCCGCCGCAAGGCATCGCGCCGCATAAGACGCGTCGTAGGCGCGAAAGTGGCGGGCGCCGAGCGCCATCATCGCCACGAAGTCGGCGGTGGCCGCCGTGCCCCAAGGGCAAAAGTAGCGCCGGTCGGGGTCGCCCTCGGGCACATCGCGATAATCGAAGTTTAAGGCGGTGAGCTTGTGCGATACGCGTCCGTCCTCGAACTGCATCTTGAACAACCAGTCGAACTCGTAACGGAGTTCGTTCAGCAGATCCGGCGTGCCGTTGCCGCTTTCGGGGATATCCAGCGAAAGCGAGGCGATGCGATCGCCGAAGTGTTCCCACGCGCGGAACAGCATCCCGACGGTCACGCCGGCGTTGACGACATATTTGTTGTAGTCGCCCGCGTCGTGCCAGCCACCTGTAGCGTCGCGCCGCGCCCCGGACGGGCCGCCGACAAAGTCCAGAAACCCGTCGTGCCGATGACAGGCCGCGTGACCGTGCACCTTGCCCCGCCACTCCCCGCGCACCGCGCAGCCGCAGCGCCAGAGATACATCGCCCGCGCCGCCAGCACATAGGCTTCGTTCCAAACCGTGGCCGCGATGCGAAACTCGGACGACCGCTCGCCGTTCGCGAGTTCGACGACGTAGCGGCCGGGGTCGGTCAGCGCCGAAAAATCCCCGATGGCGACGCGCTCGCTCGTGTCGCTCGCCGCCGTCTCCACCTCCGGCCCGAAGGCCCCGCTCCACGACACACGCCCCGAGCCGGCGTCCACCACCCGAAAATCCCGAGTCTCGCGCGCCAGCTCCGCCGGCACGGTAAGGCGTTTCACCGCGTTGGGAC
>JBDLWD010000201.1:0-3802 GCA_039804465.1 Verrucomicrobiota bacterium
TCGCCGCCGCCATCTTCGATTACATCGAGAGCTTCTATAACCGATCCCGCCTTCACTCGGCCCTCGGCTTCAAAAGTCCTCTCGCCTACGAATCCAACCTCAACCAACCAACATCCCATCACGCACTTCGCGTGTCTGTTTTATCGGGGGAAGCACACTTTCGCGAGGGCGCGGAAATCGCACTCCCCCAGCAGGCCATGCCAGAACTCCGGCGTCCGGCCGAAAAAGGCACCGAAGCGGATCGACATCGCCGGCGTGATCGCGCGTTTGCCCAACACGATCTCGTTGATCGCCCAGAGTGACACCCCGATGGCGCGCGCCATCGCATTTTGGGAAATACCCTTCGGCTCCAAATACTCCTCCAACAAAATCGCCCCGGGCGTGATCGGTGATTTCATGGCCATGACGTATGACGTCACAAGGCGGACCGGACCTCGGGCGCGCTCAGGCGCCGGGGGCCAGGCCGCGCTCGCTGGCTTGGGCGAAGGCCAGCATGCGGGCAAACTCGGGCGTGGATGCACGCTCGTCGGCGGCGAGTTTTTCCAAGGCCTGCGAACGGTTGAGCCCGTCGCGGAAAAGGATGCGATGCACGGCCTTCACGCGCTCTAGCTGCTCGGGGGTGAAGCCCTTGCGCTCGAGGCCGATCTTGTTGATCGCGCGGATGATCGCGGGCTGGCCGTCGGCGATAAAGTAGGGCGCGACGTCCTGCACGACCTTGGCGTAGGCGCTCACCATCGCGTAAGCGCCGATGCGGCAGAACTGGTGCACGCCGCCCATGCCGCCCACGACCACGTGGTCCTCGATGGTGACGTGGCCGGCGATGGCGACGGTGTTGCTCGTCACCACATGGCTGCCGATCACGCAGTCGTGGGCGATGTGACCGTAGGCGAGGAAGGTGTTGTCATCGCCCACGGTGGTGAACTCGCCGTCGTGGGTGGCGGCGTGGACGGTAAAATACTCGCGGAAAACGTTGCGCGCGCCGATGCGGACGCCGGGGTTGCCGCCCTTGAACTTCAGGTCCTGCGTCTTGCCGCCGATGCAGGCGTAAGGAAACACCTCGCAGGCCTCGCCCAGCCAGGTGTTGCCCTCGACCGAGGAGTGGTGGTGCAGGCGGGTGCGGTCGCCGAGGCGGACGCCGGGGCCCACGTAGCAAAGCGGCCCGATCTCGACGTCGGCGCCAAGCTGGGCGGCGGAATCGACGACGGCGGTGGGATGAATGAGGGTCGGCATGCTGAATCGGAAACGGGATTTAACGCAGAGGGGCGGAGACGCGGAGGAAATGAAAAGGGATACCCGCCTTGGTCGTTTTTATCTCCGCGCCTCTGCGTCTCTGCGTTGAAAAGGATTGGAACCGATCAGCCCTCGACCTCGCTGCTGTCGAGGATGGCGAACATGAGCTCGGCGGAGGAGACGACTTGGCCGTCGACGGTGCAGGTGACCTCGGCGCTGGCGAGCTTGGTGCCGCGGGTCTTGGTGAGCTTGGCGTTGAGGATGAGCTGGTCGCCGGGGCGCACGGGTTTGCGGAACTTCACCTTGTCGGCGCTCATGAAGAGGGAGGTCTTCCCCTCGCTGCTGCCGCGGCGGAGCATGAGGATGCCGGCCGCCTGGGCCATGGCCTCGAGCTGGAGCACGCCGGGCATGACGGGGTTGCCGGGGAAGTGGCCCTGGAAAAACGGCTCGTTGATCGAGACGTTCTTGATCGCGACGAGCGCGTCGTCGCCGACGAACTCGACCACGCGGTCGACCATCAGGAACGGGTAGCGGTGCGGGAGGGTGTCGAGGATGCGGCGGATATCGAGCTCGGTCTCGGTGGGCAGCACCATCGCGGGGCGGGGTTTCTTTTTCGGGCCCTTCTTTTTCTCGGCGAGCTTCTCGGCCAGGGCCTTGGTGAGGTCGGCGTTGATGGCGTGGCCGGGGCGGGTGGCGATGATGTGGGCCTTGATCGGGAGGCCGAGCAGCGTGATGTCGCCGATGATATCGAGCATCTTGTGGCGCACGAACTCGTCTTTGAAGCGCAGGCCCTCCTTGGAGAGGATCTTGTCGCCCTTGATGACGACGGCGCAGTCGAGCGAGCCGCCCTTGATCTTGCCCATCTTGATCAGGGCCTCGATGTCCTCGTAGACGGTGAAGGTGCGCGCGGCGGCGATCTGCGTCATGTAGACGTCGGGATCGATGTTGAGCGACAGGAACTGGGCGTGGATGCCGCGGTCGTCGGCCGAGGTGCAGGAGATTTTGAAGCCGTCGTGGGGCAGCGCGATGATGGACGAGTTGCCCTTCTGGATGGAGACCGGCTCCTCGAGCACGAAATACTCGCGCTCCTTGTCCTGCTCGACCGGGTCGCCCTGCATGATGAGGTCGACGAAGGGCTTGGCCGAACCATCGAGGATGGGCGGCTCGGAGGCGTTCATCTCGATGACGCAGTTGTCGATGCCGCAGCCGTGGAGGGCGCTGAGCACGTGCTCGACGGTGTGGACCTTGGCGTGGCCCTCCTGGATGGTGGTCTGGCGCACGAGGTCGCCGACCAGCTCGGCGCGGGGCTTGAGCTCGGGGGCGCCGTTCAAATCGATGCGACGGAACACGTAGCCGGCGTCGGGCGCGGCGGGCTTGAGCGTGAGCGTGACGGTTTCGCCGGTGTGGAGGGCCTGGCCGGAAATAGTGACCTCGCGGGCGAGCGTGCGTTGTTTCATAGCTGTTACGTAAGGAGTCAGAGTGCCGCTTCGCCAAGGCGCGAGGCAAGCGTGTTGTCCGGGGACGCCCCGGCGGGATTGCCGGCGCGGGCGAGTGCTTTTGCCAGCAATTCGCGCAAAAGATCGGGCCGCTCCATCAACGTGAGCGGGCCGTGGCCGTGATCGCCGACGGCGGCGATGGCGTCGGGGCGGGCGGCGAGCAGCAGCGGGTGGTGGCGGTAGGGCACGACGAGGTCGCCCCGCCCGTGAGTGAGCAGGACGGGCGTGCGCGGATCGAGGCGGCGCAGCACGGCGGCGGCGTCGAAACGCTCGCGGGTAAAGAGCACCCACACGTGGCGGTCGCGCGCGGCCTCGCGCAGGCTCGCCACCGTGCATTCGACAGCGAGCCCGGCCAGCGGGCGCGAGCCGGCGAGCTCGACCGCGAACACGCCGCCAAGCGAGTAGCCGTGGGCGATGATCAGGCCGGGACGCACCTCGGGGCGGGCGGCGAGGCGGTCGAACCACTCGAGCGAGACCTGCTTGCACGCGGTGATTCCGGGCGCGCCGTCGGAGCGGCCGTAGCCGCGGTAATCGACCAGCAAGGCGGAGACGCCGAGCTTGTTCCAGGCGTCGGCGAAATCGCGCGAGTCGTCGACGATCTCGCCGTTGCCGTGAAACACGATGACGGCCGGCGCGGGATTCGCGGCCGAGACGCCGGGCGCGGGCCGCCACCAGCCCTCGACACGCACGCCGTCGCGCATGGTTTGCCACCACACCTCGTAGCCCGGCGGGGCGGCGCGGCCGGCGGCGCGCTCGCGGCCGTGGTCGGGGAAGATGATCGCCTCCTTTTGCCATGCGATGAGGGCGCACATGCCGAGGTAGGCGGAGACGGCGATGACGACCCAGCGCAGCAACGCGCGACGCCATCCGGCGAGTCGGGAAAACATAGGGAGGGTTTGGGAGTCTCGGGTGGGGTGTCGGGACAAAGGCGAAAGCGCAAGCGCGGAGCCATCCTGGAGGATTTGTAATCCGAGGCTTTCTTCCGCGCCGACGAAGACTAGTGTGATACCCGTGCCACGCCGCCCTGCCGCCCTCGTCAAGCGAGCCGCTCTCGCCTCCGTCTTCGTCGCGCTGGC
>JBDLWD010000202.1:0-6528 GCA_039804465.1 Verrucomicrobiota bacterium
CTACGTCGGTTATACCATCGACCCCGCCCTGACCTCCGCGCGTTACGAGGTGGACTACGTCCGCGTCTACCAGGCCGCGCCCGCTCCGGCCCTGAGCGCCTACCAGCTCTACCTGCAAGGCCTCAGCCTCTCCACCTCGCTCGCCTTCGACGCCGACGGAGACGGTGACGGCGTGGCCGAGGGCGTGCGCTATGCCTTTGGGGACGCCTCCCCGCGCCTCGGCACCTCGCCCGCCGCGCTGTCCCGCGACGGCAACGCATACACCTACACCTTCGACGTGCGCGACGACACCGACCTCGTTCTTACTCCCGAGGTCAGCAACGATCTCGCCAGTTGGACCACGGCGACGAACTACACCCTCACGCCCACCACGGGGGCTTCCTCCGGCTTCGTTCGCCACGTGCTCGTGGTTAACACCACCCCTGCGGGGCGCGTGTTCTTCCGCCTGCGCGTCGCCAACTGAAGTCGCGTCCGCCTCACGGCCCCGTCTGCGCCCACCCGGGCGCGGGCGGGGCCTTTGTTTTTCGACCGATTTAAACCGGCCGCTCTTTTCGCCGGTTTAGGCGGAACGCGGCGGGGCGATCGTCTCGCCCGTGCGAAAGTTGCAATCCAGCAGGATGTGCTGGGGCACGTCGAAACGCTTCCGCACCATGTCGGTCAGGCGCTTCGCCCCGATCACGCCGATCTGCCGGTAGGGAATCTCCACCGTGCTGAGGACTTGCGATCCGGGCGGACGCGCGATGCCGTCGAATCCGGTCACCGATACATCCCTCGGCACCTCGACGCCGCGCGCCTTCAGCCACGTGATCAATTCGTAGGCCTGGTGGTCGGCCGCGCAGATCCACGCGGTCACGCCCTCGCGCGTGAGCCGGAGCACCCGCTCGCTGGCCCGCTCCACCGAGGCCGGGTCGCTGCCCTCGGCCAGCACGCAATCCTCGAGACTGGGTTTGAGCCCCAGGGAGGTGAGTTTCTCCATGTAGGCCCCGAAGCGTCGCAGCGCCCAGCTCGCCTCCACCGAGTATTTCCAGGTGAAGAAACCGATGCGCCGGTGGCCGGCCTCGTGCAGAGCGTCCACCAGCCGGCTGATTCCGCGATGGTGGTCCACGTCCACGCAATCGAGCGGCGCGGTGCCGTATTGCTCGACCAGCGACACCACCGGATAGGTCGCCATCAACTCGTCGACCGTGGCGCGCGGGAAGGGGTAGATCAGCAGCACGCCCTTCCACTTTCGCCGCCGCGAGGAGGCGATTTCTTCGTAGGAGGCATCGTCCAGCCCGTCGCCGCGCGAATGCACGTAGTGCAGGTCGAGCGTGGTGTCCACGGTGCGCAGATACTCGGTGACCCCGATCAGGATCTGCTGGCCGGGATTGTCGTAGAGCGTGTTTTCGAAGCTGGGCAGTTCGACGCAGACCAGCACCCCCATCATGAGCTTCTGCAGCCGCGGGGTGTGCGCCCGGGGCTTGGCCTTTTCCATGTGCGAGTAGCTCAGCCGCGAAGCCAGGTCGAAAACCTTGGCCCGCGTCTCCGGACTGATGCCCGGGTGGTTGGTGAAGCACCGCGAAACCGTGGCGCGGGACAAACCTAGCTGGCTGGCGATCGACTGCTGACTGGCGCTGACTTTGCTCATCCCGTGAATGCGCTAGTTTTTAGAGACACCGGTGCAACTGAAAACCCGTTTGAACCATTAAAACCCCGCCCTACGTGTAAGATTACCCTTGTCTGATATCCTCAAACAGGGCTCATATTTAATGCAATGTAGTGCAACAAAACGCGCGCTACACGTTCGTGTTTATCGTTACTCCCATGCACCTCGCGCACCCCACCGTCGTTTCCCTGGCCCAGGGCCCGCATGCGAGCTGGACTCTCCTTCGCAACGGCTCGCCGTTGACCATTCGGGGCGTCGGCGGCTCGGGTCGCCCCGATCTTTTGGCCGCCCTTGGTGGCAATGCTTTTCGCACCTGGCACACCGAGGATACCCGCGTGCTCGACGAGGCCCACGCCGAGGGATTGGTCGTCATGGCCGGCCTGAGCGTGGGCCACGAGCGCCACGGTTTTGACTACACCGACCAGGCCCGCGTCGAGCAGCAGCGGGCAGGGATCCTCGCCATCGTGCGCGCCGTGAAGGAGCACCCCGCGCTGCTGATCTGGGGGCTGGGCAACGAGACCGAGGGCTTCGAGCGTCCCGAAGGCAACCCCCTCGTCTGGCGCGAACTCGATAACCTTGCCCGCCTCATCAAGGAGGAGGATCCGTTCCATCCCGTGTGCACCGTCATCGCCGGGCCGGGGGAGAAGAAGCTCGCCTCGTTTCAGCGCTACTGCCCCCACGTCGACATTCTCGGCGTCAACGCCTACGGCGACGCGCACCTTATCCCCGATGCCTTGGCGCGCGCCGGTATCACCCGGCCGTTTCTCCTCACCGAGTTCGGGCCCACCGGCCACTGGGAGGTGCGCCAGACTCCGTGGGGCGCGCCCATCGAGCCCGCCGGTCACGACAAATACCGCACCTACCTTCAAACCTATCGCGACATCCAGGAGCGGGCTTCGGGCCGCTGTCTCGGCACCTTCGCCTTCCTTTGGGGGCAAAAGCAGGAGGTCACGCCCACCTGGTATGGCATGTTTCTTCCCTCCGGTGAAAAAACCCCCGCGGTCGACGCCATGGCCCTCGCGTGGACCGACGAGACGCCGGCGTCCCCCTCGCCTCACATCCTCGAACTCGTCTCCACGCTGGCCGAGGCCACCGTCCCGCCCGGTTCCGCGCACGAGGTGTCCGCCCGTTTGTCTCCTTCGCCCGTTCCGCTCGCACTGGAGTGGCGCATCCTCGAGGAGAGCCGCGACCGCAAGATCGGAGGCGATCCCGAAAGCGTGCCGCCCGACTGGTCGCGCGACGTCTCGCCGCTCTCCGGGGCGCGCTGCCGTCTTGTCGCGCCCGCCGCTCCAGGCGCGTATCGACTTTTCCTCTACGTCCGCGACGGAAAGGGAGGCGGCGTGGCCGCCAATTTCCCGTTCCGCGTGGCCTGAGTCCGACGCGGGGTCGATCAGGGCTTCCCGACAGGCCCGGCGGCCTCGACAAAAAAGGGGAAATTCTCCGCGCTCGCGCCACCCTGCCCGTCCCGGACCTTGAGGAAGAGGCGGTAGGCGCCCGGACGCGACGGCGCCAAGAGCTCCACTTCGCCACCCTCGGAGCGGAGAACATCCACCGTCACGTGCGGCGGCTCCGCCTCGCGGTCTCCGCCCAGTCTGCGATCGGTGCTCTCCTCGAGCACGAACCACTCGGCCGTCCACGCGTCGCCCTCCGGGTCGCGGATTTCGGCACGCGCGCGGATGCGCGAACCGGGAGCGACTTTCGCCAGCCTCGCCGGCGATTCCAGCGGGCCGACGACCGGGCACCGGTTCACCGGCCAGCGTCCGGTCCACGCCCGGGCCATCGCGTCGACCGAGGGCAGTTTTTCCCCCGTCCGCAAAAACATGCCATACCACGTTCCCGTGGTCTCCTGCTTTTGCCCCCACACGAAGGCGAAAGTGCCGACGCACAGCTCGTCCGAGCCCACCCGCGCATACGTGGCGGCGTAGCGCGCGGCCTTGTCCTCGCCCGAGGGCTCTATTGGCGCGCCCCATGGCGCAAGCGGCACCTCCCAGTGTCCGAGCGGGCCGAATTCTGCGAGGATGAAGGGCTTCTTCCAGCCGGCAGACTTCAGGTCGTCGCCCAGCGCCGGCGCGCTGCCGTAGGCATTGACGCCGAGGATGTCGATCGAGGGAACGAGCTCGCGGATCTGCTCCACCTCGGCCTTTTCCGCCACCGCGACCACCATGCACACCGGGTGATCTGGGTCCTCGGCCTTGATGATTTTCGCCAGCTCCTCCATCTCGCGAAAGATGCGGCGGCTCGATTCGGCTCCCGGCGGACCCTCCATCTCGTTGCCCAGTCCCCAGAGCAGCACCGCCGGGTGGTCGCGGTAGCTCCGCACCGCCTCGCGCACGGCCTCGCGCTGGCGCGCCACCTGCGCGGGGTCGCCGTAATCGAAGCCATGCCGCTCGTGGCCGATCCACAGCCCGACCATCGCGTTCAGGCCGTGCTCCGCCGCGCGGTCGAGCAGGGGCCGCTCGCCCTCTTTGGGCTCCAGTTGATCCACGCCCCAGGTGCGGATCGTCGTCGCCCCGAGCCGCTTCGCGAGCGCGAGCTCCGCGTGCCCGCCCACCCCCCGGATCTCGCAGGGCTCGCCATCCCGAGTCAGCATCCAGCCCTCGCCGCGCGGTTCCACCCTCACCGTCGCCGCGGCGCCCGTCGCGGCCGCGGCGATCAGGCAGGCGGGCCAGACCAGGCGATTCTGCATGAAAACGCGGCTGAATGTATTCATTTTAATATTACAAAGTGCCGAAAACTATTCCCGGACAAGATCGGTCTGCTTCTCTTCCGCCCGTCCGGCATCGCGGTAAAAAACCGCCGCCGCGTGCGAATGCGTTTGGGGCTTCAGCGCGGGTTTGGGCCGGCGGGCGGCATCCCACAGGCCCCAGTTGTCGTCGGCCTTTTTCCACGGCTCGTCGAAGGCGGAGAAATAAAACATCGCGGCCGGTCGTGAGAAACCGTCGCCGGGCGCGCTCCCATCCACCCCGTAGGCCCAGGCCATCATGTCGGCGAAATACCACGCCTGGTTCGCGGGGTGGGCCTGATGGCGGGCGAAATCCTGGACCCTGGCCTCCTTCAGGTGCGCGGAGGGAAGGTTTTGCCATCCTGTTTCCCCGATCACGATCGGGATGCGGCGCCCGGCGGCGTCCAGCGCGGAGCGCACCGCGGCAAAGTTGGCCCGCGCGTAGGCCGCGGCCGCGTCCATCATGGCGCGGGCGCGGCGCTCCTCCGGGACGGCGAGCTGGCGGAAGTCCCACAGATTGAATCCGGCGTCCCAGTAGGCGTAGGTGTGCACCGAGGCGTAGTCGACCTGCCCCCACACGCGCGCGATGGGGGAGCCGGCGGCAGCGGCGTAGGGTTCCCAGTTGTCGTTCACCGTCACGGGCTGCTTTACCCGCGAGCGGACCTCGCGCAGGTAGGCGATCATGTCCGCCGGCGGCACGGGCACGAAGGACCAGCTTACGAGAACCTCGTTGCCCACGCTGACGGCTGCGACGACGTCCGGATGCGCGTTGGCGAGTGCGATCGCCGCCTCGATCTCGGCCCGGTTTGCGTCGCCCTTGTCTTGCCTGGAGCCGCTCAGATACACGCCGAGCTGCACGCGGATATCGAGCCCCTCCTTCGCGATCGTCTCCACCACATCGCGGCCGTGGCCGCCCGAGCCATACACCCGGATCAACCCGAAGCCGGCGTCGCGCAGCAGGTTCAGGTCCTCCCAAATCTCTTCGCGGCCGGGCAGCACGCCTGTCACCGGGCTCTGGCCCGACCGAAAACCGGAGTAGGAAACCGCCTTTCGGCTCCAGACTGCCGGGTCCAACGGGCGGAGGTCGGCGACGGGCGCGGGTTCGTCCACCGTGGCGGCCGGGTCCGCCCGGATGACGGAAAGGCTCCCGCCGAGCACGGCCCAGGCGAGAATCAGGCGTAGAGAGAGGTGGAGGCGCGGCGTGTTCATGGCGCGGGGAAGGCGACGTTCGGGGGCGGCGCCGGCCTTACGAAGAGCCCCGGCGCGCTTCCAACTCGGCGCGCACCTCGCGGGCTTTTTCCTCCGTGATGGAGTAGGAGGACATCGCCCACAGCGCGATCGCCGACGAGACGAGCGGCACGCCCACGTCGAGCAGACGCATCCACAGCAGGGTTTGCTCCGCTTGCGCGCCCTCGAGCTTCACGTCGAAGCCCGTCAGGTTGAGCAGAAATCCGGAGAGGCCGAGCGCCAGCGCCATGCCCAGCTTGACCGAGAACCAGAAGATGGAGCCGAACATGCCCTCGCGTCGTGCGCCCGTGCTCAACTCGTCCAGGTCGCACACGTCCGCCACCATCGAGCCCATCAGCGTGAACAGGCCGCCGAGCCCGAAGGCGATCAGCGGTGTGCAGGCCAGCAGCAGGAGCGGTTGCTCGCGGCTGTAGCAGAAAAACTTCAGCGCGTAGCCCGCCATGGACAGGCCGATCGCGAGGAAGAACGCCTTCTTCTTTCCCGCCTTCGTGGCGATCCTGGTTACCAGCGGTATCACACAAAAGGTGGCGATGGCGGACACCGTGCCGTTCCAGCCCATGAGTTGTCCTCCGAGGTCCTTGTCCCCCGAGTAGACGTAGTAGATTATCACATACGAGGAGAACGCGGACACGAGCATGAAGCCGTTGAAGACAAGAAAGGTGGCGAGGCAGAGCCGCTGGAACGGGGCGACTTTGATCGTGATCGCGAAGGCGCGGAAAAACTCCGCGAGGTTCCTCCCCATCGCCCGCAGGCGGCCTTCCGCCGGCCGGCTCTCCGAGCCGGGCGGGTTTCCGTCCGTGCCCACAGGCGCGGTGCGCTCCCGGCAGAATAGCGCCGGCACCACGCCGGCGACCGCGACGAACACGCCGATCATGATCGCCAGCCCTTTCGCGCCCTCGACCGAGTTCTCGAA
>JBDLWD010000203.1:0-4699 GCA_039804465.1 Verrucomicrobiota bacterium
TGTGATTCCTGGAGCTTTGCGCCGACGTTCTCGCCGACGTCCACGTCCGCGATGTCGATGGAGAGGATCTCATACGCCGTGCCAACGTCGAGGCCGCGCGCGAGCACGGTTTTGGAAATGCTGTCCGGGTTCTCGAGCACGACCTTGTAGCTCTCGGCCGAACCGATGGTGGAGACGATGCCCTCGCCGACGCGGGCGATGATCGTGTCCTCCTTCGCGCCACCGACGAAGCGGTCGAGGTTGGTGCGCACCGTGACGCGCGCCTTCACCTTCACCTGGATGCCATCCTTGGCCACGCCATCGATGGTGGTGCGGCCGGCGGCGGGGTTGGGGCAATCGATGACCTTGGGATCGACCGAGGTGCGGACGGCCTCGACCACGCTCTTGCCTGAACCCTTGGTGGCGAGATCGATCGCGCAGGCGCGGTTCCAGTTGAGCTCGATGGCCGCCTTTTGAGCGGCGATGAGCGCCTGCACGGTGGGCACCACGTTGCCACCCGCCAAATAATGGGCCTCGAGTTCGTCGATCGTAATATCGATGCCGGCCTTCTTGGCCGTGATGCGGGCGTCGACGATCAGCCCGTAGGGAACCTGACGCAGGCGCATGGCAACGAGGGTCACGATGCCGACGTAAGCTCCGGCCAGCCAGGCGCGCAGCCAGACGCTGAAGAATGAGAAGACCACGCCGAGAACGACGAGGCCCGCGACGCACGCGGCGATGATGATGACGGTGGTGATGTCCATGTGGTTTGGTTGGATAAGGCTAAAAGGGTCGAAATGGAGACGCAGGCGGGCCCGGGGTCTAGTCGGATGCGATTACAACAAGCTGAAAGGTTTCGATGCGCGTGACGCGCAGGCGGCTGCCTTCGGCGGCGAAACCCGACTCGCAACGCGCCTCGTAGCGCCGGCCTTCCACCTCGACCATCCCGGTCGGACCGAGCGCGGTGACGGCCACCGCATCACGTCCGATCACGTCGGCGGACTTTTCGGCGATGGGAGGCTGGCTTACGCCGTCGATGGCTTTTTCCAGAAACATACGCTTCCCCACCCGCGTGCGCGGCAGGATGCGAAGCTCGAAATAAAGCACGGCCGCGACCGCCCCGACCGCCACGGCCAGCGCGAGCAGCCCGCCGCTCGGCCCGTGCTCCACAAAGGCTGCAACCACGCCGCCGAGCATCAACCCGCCGGCGATTACGCCGAGGATCGCTCCGGGCACGATCACCTCGAAGGCCAGCAGGATGAGGCCGACGGTGAAAAGCAGAACGACGGTGGTGCTCATGATGCGTCGCGCTCCACGATAAGAACCCGACCGGAAAGGCCGGTCACCTTGACCGGCTCGTCACGCTCGAGGGAGCCCAGGGAGGCGCGAGCCTCGTGCCGGCGGCCGGCGATCTCCACCTCGCCCATGGGCCGGAGGGCGGACACCGTTCGTCCGCGCGCCCCCGCAAGAGATTCCACACCGTTCGCAGCAGGGGAGACCGCCGGCGAGTCGCCGGCAACCGAGGCCTGAAGGATCATTTTGTCCCAAAACCAGCCGCGCGGGATAAACTTGGCCAGCACGAGCGCGCCCGTAAACGCCACGCCTATCGCCGCAGCCAGGTTGAGAAAGGGCACGAGCAACAGATCCGAATTAAGCTCGGGCATCTCACCGGGCCAGACGTCAGCCATCGACCAAACCAGCGCGCCCAGCATGAGGGCCGCTCCGGCGAGGCCGGCCACCAAGGTTCCGGGCAAAAGAAAAATCTCCACCGCCACCAGCACGACGCCGAGTAGGAAGAACAGCGCCGGCTCATGCCCGGAAAGGCCGGCGGCGTAGTGGCCGAAAAACACCAGGGCGAGCAACAGCCCTCCCAAGATGCCGAAAACCCCGAACCCGGGCGTCTTGAACTCGATAAACACGCACAGCAGCCCCGCGCCCATGAGCAGCGGCGCGATCGAGGTCAGCCACGACGCCAGCTTCTCAGACCAGGATACCTCCATGCGGGCCAGGATGTATCCATCTCTCCCATACTTGGCGGCCAGCAGATCCTCCAGCGTCGCGTGCGTCCCGGAGGAAAGCAGGGGCGCGGCGGGCTCGCCATAGGTCTTGGCCGCCTCCTCGGCGGTCAGGGAAAGGAGCTCCCCCTTGGGTTTTATCACCGTGTCGCCCACCTTGAACTCATACTCCGAGTCCATCATCGCCTTGATCACCTGCGCGCGCAGGGAACCCGTCTCGTTGAAAGCGCGCACCTTCGCGTTGAGCACGCTGTTCACCTTGCGCTTCATGCCTTCGGGCACGTCGGAGCCGGTGCCCATCACCACCTCTGCGGCGCCGATGATTCCGCCCGGGGCGAAATACACGCGATCCGCGACGGACGAGATGATGGCCCCGGCGGAGATCGCCTCCTTGTTCACATAAACCAGGGTCTGGCCCTCGAAGCGGTCTAGCGCCTCCATGATGTCCAGAGTGACGCCCAACTCTCCGCCCGGCGTTTCCATGTCGAGGATCACCGCCTTCATGCCTTGCTCCTGCGCTTCCTTCAGGCCACGGCGGATCACGTAAAGCACCGGCTTCGAAATGGCCTCGCGCACCGGTATGACCTTTACCTTCGCCGGCGCGCCGGACGTGGTCGGCTCAATCACAGGCGGGGCGACTGCCGCCACAGGAGTCACGGCGGCATCCGTCGGCAAGGCGGCCGGCGCAGGCGCGGCCTCAACCCGGCAGACGCACACCGCCGTAGCCAAGATACACCACGCCACGACCATCCATGAACGAAGCAATTGCATGAGATTTGTTCAACAAACCTCGCTTTCCCCGCCACGCAAGCGCCACCGGTCGCACCCTCCGCGCAAAAACCTTTTGCGCCCGCCCCAGGCACGCTTCATCCCTCCGCCCCTCCCATGCTAGATACCGTCCCTTTTCTCGGCGAGACGCTGCATCGCTGGCGCGTCGGCCGCTCCACCTTCGTCGCACACACCGGGCGCGGCGCGCGCCTCATGCACTGGAACCTCGCCTTGGCGGACGGCTCCGTGCGCGACGTCATCCACTGGCCTGAAATAACCTCTTTCGACGGCTTCGCCTCCGTGCGCGGCGGCAACCCCGTCCTCTTTCCCTTCAGCGCGCGCTGCTTCGACCGCGGTGAAATCCAGTTCTGGCGCGACGGAGACGACGTGCGCCGCCCCATGCCTATACACGGATTCGCCCGCCAGGGCAGTTTCGCCCTTATCCGCGCCGACGACACCGGGTTTTCCGCCATGCTCCAGCCCGACGCGGCCGCTCGCGAGGCCTATCCTTTCGCTTACGAGTTCACCGTCATCTATCGCTTCGCATCCTCTTCGCTGACCTGCGAATTTCTGCTGAAAAACCTCGATTCGCGCCCTCTGCCTTGGAGCGCAGGCCATCATTTTTATTTCGCCGCGCCTTGGGAACCAGGCCGCACGCGGGCTGACTACCGCCTCTCCGTGCCCGCCTCCCGCCGCCTTCGCCAGGACAAGCTCGGCCAACTCGTTCCCGGCCCCGACCTGCCCGTCGCCGACTCGCTCGCCCGCCCCGATTGGGTCGACGTTCTGCACCTCGGACTCGCGTCGCCCACCGCCATGCTCGCCCCCGCCGGCGGAGGCCGCAGCGGCACGATCGCGGTAACCATCGGGCTAGACAAAAAAGCTGCGCCCGCACCCTCCGCCACCTTCGTCACCTGGACCCAGGCGCCCGACTCGCCGTTTTTCTGCATCGAACCGTGGATGGGACCGCCCAATTCTCCCGAGCACAAGATCGGCCTGCATCACGTTCCCCCCGGCAAGAGCCAGAGCTTCGTGGTCGAGGTCGCGCTCGCCACCTGAGTTTTTGCCCTCTATCCGTTTGCGTCCATGCCAGCCCCCGCCATCGCCTTCTCGCCAGTCCCCGCCATCGCTTTCCTCGAGGGCATCGGCGCCATGGAGATGATGCTGGTTGCCGTCATCGGCCTCCTGCTTTTCGGCGGCAAGGGCCTGCCCGACATGGCCCGCACACTCGGCAAGGTCGTGCGAGAATTCAAAAAAGCCACCGCCAACGTCGAGCAAGAGGTGCAGCGCGTGATGAACGAGGAACCGCCACCTCCGTCCGCCAAACCACGTCCTCGCACCCGCCCCGCTCTCTCGGTGCCAGCCTCGGTCGCACCTGCAACGCTTCCGCCTCCCGCCTCGGCCAACGAGTCGTCCTCGCCACACTCGCGAACCGACGCCCCTCCACCCGCGACCTGATCTCGTTTTCCTCCCGTGCCCTCTCCTCTTCTCTTCGGCCTCCTTATCGGCTTGGCCCAGCTTTTCGCCACGCTGCTGGTCTTCGCTCTCGGACTGCACGGCTCCTCCGAGGCGCTGCCAAAGGCGCAGATGCCTGAAAGCATGATCGGGTTTATTCTCCTCATGGTGATCCTGGGGCTCGCCCACCGCTCGGCCAAGAAAACTACCCTCGCTCGCGGCGGGGAATTCGGCTTCGGCGCAGCCGCAAAAATGTTCGGGCTCGTGGCCGCCGTCGGCGGGCTTACGACCGGCCTCGGCCAATGGCTATATCTAGCGGTCATCAACCCCGGTCTCAGAACCTTGCAACACGCCGAGATCATGAAGCGGATGGAGCCGGAGCTGGCCAAGCTCGCCGCCGAGGACGCCGCCAAGGTCGTGCAGCAGATCGACCACGCCACCTCCGCCGCCGCGCGCGGCTTGGTCTACGGCATCAACACCCTCTT
>JBDLWD010000204.1:0-4108 GCA_039804465.1 Verrucomicrobiota bacterium
CAGGCAGCCAGGACGTCCAGGAGAGCTGCCTGCGGTGCGTCGGGCCGTTCAGCGAGAGAGTAGCACATCCATTGGCCGGTGCGCGTCGCCTTCACCAACCCGGCGGCGCGGAGGGTGGCGAGGTGCTTCGAGATTTTGACCTGCGGCGCGCGCAGCACGGCCTGAAAGTGACAAACGCAGAGCGGACCGGCCTGCAACACGCGCAGGATGCGTAACCGGGTGGGATCGGTGAAGACGCGATGAAGACGGGCAAGGCGCATTCACGCATGCAAATGCCAATACGGGTATATGCCGCAAGAGGCATATTAGTCCGAAACTGAATTGTCACATTGCCGGCAGGTGGGCAGGGAGCAGTGAGCGCAGGAGTTCGATCAAGTCGGGATGATCCATGGCCGGAAAATCGTCCGGAACGCGAAGCACGATGATCGTCTTGCCCGCGCATTCATCGGGATATTTTTCGCGGATGCGATCGGCGTGCTTCCGCTCCATGCAAAAGACTAGGTCAGCCCAGCCTAGATGGCAGGCCGTGACCTTGATACGCGCCCCGTTTTCGGTTCCCGCAGAGCGTGCATCGTAGCGCGGGTGCCCTTTGAATAGCCTTTCCGCGGTCGGGCTGCGCCACTGGTTTCGTGAACAGAGGAAAAGCAGTTTTGCTCGCGCCACGGGAGATGCGTCAGAGCTGGTGCGAGCCCGCGGCGGGCACGAGGACAAAGCCGGTGGCAACGTCGCCAAAGATTTCACTTCGACCACCCAGGTTATGAACATGCCAGAGCGCGATGAGTGCGCAGACAAGGGCGTCGAGCTGGTCCTCGACGGGTTTGCTCCACGGCGCGGAGAGGAGCGCGACGGTTCCAGGCGCGGGCTCTAGCCAAGGGAAATGCGTGGTGAGCAACTCCCCCAGCCCGCGTTGCAAGCGGCCGAACTCGGCGTCGCTGTGCGCACGGGGACGGCCGGACTTGCGTTTGTATTCGAGAATTTTTGACAGGCCGAGAAAGCGAACGATGGCTGGATGCGGAAACACTTCGGCGGCGCGTCGGGCCGCAGTCGCTCCTTCCGCCGCAGGATTCAAAGAGTAGCCATGGGCCTCGCTCAGGCGTGCGGCGAGACGCAGCGGGCGGGGCGCCAGACGCGTGTTCACCGGATAACAACCCGCATGCTGGGCCCGAAAGGCCGCGCTCACGGCGGCGTCTACCGGACGGCGTCCGGTGGAGTTCACGCACACGAGCGGCGCATCGAAGGCGAGGAAGGCGGGTCCGTCACCGGCGGCATCCTGCAAAGCGCCAAGCAGGGCCTCGTCACCGAACACGTGGGAGTGAGCCAGCACGCGAGCGTGGGCCATTCGGCGACCGGCGGCGGGCTGGTAGTCGACGAGGCAAAGGCCGTCGCCGTTTTTGTCGCCCCAGGCGAGATCGATGCCGGCGATCAGCATGAACGTTTCTCGGCGGCGCGGGCCACAAGTTCAGCGTGTAGGCGTTCTAGCTCGGGCACGGCGACACCGTGTCGACGGGCTCGACGCAAAGGTTCGCCCCAGATCGGATCCAACTCGAACGGACGGCCCGCCTGCCAGTCGAGGAGCGTGGAGGGCTTGTAACGCATGCTCTTGGTGCGCCCGATCTGGTCTTGGAGAAACTCGTCCGCAATCGCCACGCCCTCGGCGCGGGCAATGGCCTGGACCTCGCGCACCAAAGCCCAAACCCGGGCCTCGTTCACCGGATCGCGCAGCGTCTCGTCACTGGTGACGCCGCCTAGCGCCACGGAGAGCCCGTTGAAGGGCACGTTCCAGACGAGCTTATGCCAGCGGGCGGCGAGCAGGCTATCTCGGACACGGATTCTTGCTCCAGCGGCTGCGAAAACTTCTGCGACGGCGTGGGTGCGGGGGCCGACGGAGCAGGCGAATTCGCCCAATTCGACGTAGCCTTGCTCGGCGCAGATCGCCTCGCCGGGCGAGAGACGATTAACCGCCACGAAGCAAAGCGCGCCGAGCGTGCGCTCCGGACCTGCGATGGCAGCCACGGCCTCGTCCACACCGAGACCGTTCTGCAAGTTGACCACGGCGGTGTCTGGTCCGAGCAGGGGTGGAAGCAGGCGCGCGAGTTCGTCGTTGGCGGTGGCTTTGAGTGCGATAACCACGAGGTCGACCGGACCGATTTCCTGCGGGGCGGAAAAGGCGGATACCGGCCCTGTCTCGTGTCGTTCGCCGCCGTAGGTAAGCGAGATGCCGCGATCGCAAAGCGTAGCAAGATCTCCGCGAGCGAGAAACCGCACCTCACGGCCAGCCCGCACCATGCGCCCTCCGTAGTATAGGCCAAGCGCGCCAGCGCCCACGACCGCGATCGATTTCATCATGCGCTATGCCTGTCGGGCGGACGGGCGACGGGTCAACCCTTCGCGGGTGCCGATTTTTTCCAGCGGCGTATCAGCTCGCGCGCAGGCAGCACGACGGCGAGTTGGTAGAGCGCGAGCGCAAGCAGCATGCCGGCCCCGGCGTAGACAAAGCCCTCGGCGGTAACGGGCACGGCGGGTTTGAAGACCTCCCAGGTGCGCTGGGCGATGGTGGTGTCGACATTGGACAGGAAAACAAAGGGACGCTCCCAAAGGTCCGACTCGCGAAGGGCGCGCTCGGCGACGGAGAGTTGCTCGACTCGCTCCTGCGTGTCCGCGATCACCGAGCCAAGCTTGGCCACAGGCTCGGCGGCCTGGGCGCTCGTCGTGTCGATGAGCTGTTGCAGAGTGATCCCGCTCTGCTTCGCGACCGCCTCGTAGTTGGCGAGCTGACGACGGGCCTCGTCGAGGTGCCCGCCAAGACGCTGAAGGTATTGCTGGAAAAACTCGGGCGCCTGCGAAAGGCCGGCCGCGCCGAGGACGCACAGCACGCGGTCGAGCAGGGTTTCGCCGAGACGGCCGGCGGGGCGCAGGGGCGCGAGCCAGGGAGATTGCGACATAGGCGAGAGAATGGCCGCGGTGGGACGGCGCGCAATCCGTCAGCGCGCCTCGTAGGCGCCGTCGGCGCGCTTGGCCACAAGGCGCTTTAGCTCGAGCATCATCAAAGTGGCCGAAAGCGCGGGGCTGGACAGGCCGGTCAGCCCGACAATGGCGTCGGGAGCAAGGATCGCACCGCCGGCGAAACAGGCAAAGACCTTAGCCTCGTCGGGCGTCAGGTTGGCCGCCGCGGGGACGGAATGGCCGGAGGCGGACGCAGTTTTCTCAGGGATGGGTGCGACTCCGGCGGGACCGAAGCCTTCGAGGTAGTCTAGTTCGCTTAGCACATCATCAACTGAGGTGAGCAGGGTGGCACCATCTCGGATGAGCTGATGGCAGCCGGCGCTGCTGGGCTGATCGATGCGGCCGGGCACGGCGAAGACCAACCGCCCTTGCTCGGCGGCGAATTTGGCGGTGATCATGGAGCCACCGCTCACGTCGCTCTCGACCACAATGACGGCGCGGCACATTCCGGCGACGATGCGGTTGCGCATGGCGAAGGATTGCTTGTCTGCGCGGCGACCGAAAGAGAACTCGGTAAGGACGGCGCCACCGCCTTCCTCGATACGCTGGTAGAGCTTCAGGTTTTCGGGCGGGTAGATGATATCGATGCCGGTGCCCAGCACGGCGGCGGTGCGTCCGCCGGCCTCTAACGCGCCCTCGTGGGCGCAGGTGTCGATGCCGCGGGCGAGACCGCTCACGACGCAGAAACCGAGGCGGGCGAGATCGTGGCCCAATTTCTTCGCAACGGCCTGGCCGTAGAGCGTGGTGCGACGTGATCCGACAATGGCCACGCAAGGGGCGTCGAAACCGTAGTCGCCGCGGCGATAAAGCCCCAGCGGGGCGTCGGCCAGCTCGCGCAAGAGCGGAGGGTAGCCCGGATCGGTGCGCGCAACGAAGGTGGCCTGCGCCTGGGCGAGGCGGTCCTCCTCTTTGGCCAGATCGAAATGGTGCCGCCAGCCACGAAGGTTAGCGCTGATCTTGGGACCGACACCCTTGACCGCCTCGAGTTCACCAGCCGACGCATCAAAGAGACGTCGGGGGTCGTCGCCAAAAGCGGCGAGGAGGCGGTTGGTCGTTATCGGTCCAATGTCCGGCAGGGCGTTTAGGATTAGAAACGCCTGCGTGA
>JBDLWD010000205.1:0-3238 GCA_039804465.1 Verrucomicrobiota bacterium
ATAGCCTGGGCGGCAAACCGGCGGGGGAAAACTCGGCCTCGAACGCGTGATGCAAGGGCGTGTAACCAGCCTTGTTTTTTCTGGAAAAGGGCTCCGGCTGCAGGAGTTCCTGGGGGACCAAGGAAAGGCGACCGTGGCGCGCGGCGAGGTGCAGGGCGGTGTTTCCCGAGGGGTTGGGCTCCAGCCAGAGACCGGCATCTTGGAGCGCTGGACCGGGGGCCAGATCTTTTCCGGAGCGTAGCGCGGCGTGGAGTGTGGGAACGTCCATGGAACGATTTTAGCAAAAGACTTGGGCGTCGAGAAGGGGCCGCAAGGCTGCAAAAATGAGGCGAAATACCCAAGCTGAAACGGTTTGCTAGGTCGGGGACTTTCTTAAGATGCTCTCCGACATGTCGCAGGCCAACCCAACCGGAGCAGAGGTTAAGCAAAAGGATGCGGTGCTAATCGTGGACGACGAGGTGCCTCTTCTGGAGATGTATCGGGCGATTTTGTCGGATCAATTTGACGTCACCACGGTGTCGACGGTGAAGGAGGCGGAATTCGCGCTGCACAAAAAATCATTCCGCGTGGTCGTGGCCGACCACCTCATGCCCGGCGGCAACGGTCTTAGCTTTCTCGTGCGGGTGCGCGAGGAGCATCCGGAGGCCGCGCGTATCCTCGTAACGGGTTACATGAAGCCGGAGATGCTTTTGCGCGCAGTCAACGAGGCCGCGGTTTTCCGTTATCTGGTAAAGCCGGTCGAGGTGCGCGAACTGATATCGGTCGTGCGGGACGCGGCGAAGAGCGCGGGCGCCGCCCCGGCCTGAGCGTCTCCGGCGGCCCGGATGCGCCGCCCGGCTTCGGGCCCCGCCGCCGGCTCAGGCCTTGATGAGTTCCTCGGCGTGCCTGCGGGCGCTCTGGGCGTTGCGGTCGCCGAGCATGCGGGCGAGTTCGCCAACGCGGTCGGCCTTGCGGGCGTGTATTGGTTTTATGGTTACGACGGCGCGGTCGCCGGACTGGTCCTTTTCCACCAGCAGGTGGCTGTCGCCGAGGCCCGCCACCTGCGGCAGGTGGGTGACGCAGAGCACCTGGTGGCCGCAGGCGATCTCGGCCATTTGTTCGCCCACCACGCGGCCGATCTCGCCGCCCACGTTGGCGTCCACCTCGTCAAAAACCAGCACCGGCACGCCGTCGAGATCGGCAAGCACCGTCTTCAGCGCGAGCATGACGCGGGCAAGCTCGCCGCTGGAGGCGATGCGGGCGAGCGGCAGGGGGGCCTCGCCGACGTTTGGCGAGAATAGAAACTCCACGCCGCAGTCGCCCTGCGGGCCGGGTTCGGACAGGGCGGTGACGCGGACCTGAAACTCGGCTTTTTTGAACCCGAGGCGGGCGATGCTTTTTGCGCCGACCTTCGCCAGTTCGCGGGCCGCTTTCTCCCGCTCGGTGCGGAGCAGTCGGGCCGCGGCCAGCACGGCCTTGTGGGCGGTCGCGATTTTTTCGTCGAGGCGGGCGAGGGCGCCCTCGATGTCTCCCTGCACCTCGAGGCGGCGGCGGAGTTCTTCGCGCGCCGTGGCCACCGAGGCGAGATCGGGACCGTGCCGGCGTTTCGCGTCCAGCCAGGCCGACATTTTTTCCTCAAGCTGCCCGGCTTGCTCGGGGTCGAACTGGAACTGGGCGCCGAGCGAGCGTAGTTCCTCGGCGAGGTCGTTGAGCTCGATGCCGGCCGAGTGGAGGCGCTCTGTAAGGGGGCGGCTGGCGGGGTCGAGTTGCTCGAGTTGGTGCGCCTCGCGCAAAAGCGCGCCAAGGCGGGAGGTCACGCCATCGTCGCCGGACAGTCCGTTTTCCAGGGCTCCGCAGAGCTGGGTGAGCTCCTGGGCGCGACTCAGCCTGGAGTGGTCGCGCTCAAGCGTGGCGATCGCGTCCTCGGTCAGGTCGAGGGTATCGAGCTTGGCGAGCTGGGATTCGACAAACGCGATCTGATCCGGCGCGAGACGAGTCTCGCGCGTCAACCTCTCGCGTTCGGCCAGCAGCTCGCGCCAGTTCCGGTAGGCGTCGTGGTAGGAGGAGAGTTCGGTTTCGTCGCGGGCGAAAAGATCCAACAGCTCAAGCTGGCAGGACTCCTTGAGGAGGCGGCGCGGCTCGCTGGGGCCGTGAAAGTCGATCCACGCCTCGCCCAGACGCTGCAAGGCCGAGAGGGTGGCGAGCCCGCCGTTGACGCTTACGCGCGGGGCTTTTTCGCGCGGCAGGCTGCGCTTGAGCACCAGCAGGCCGTCCTCGCAGGTAGGGAGGTCGAGCTCGGTCAGCAGCGTGTTGATCCGGGCGGGATTGGAGAAGTAGAGCGCGGCCTCGACCTCGCAGGCGGCCGCGCCCTGGCGGATGATGGTCTTGTCGGCGCGTTCGCCGGCGAGCAACCCAAGGGCGCCGAGCAGGATGCTTTTTCCGGCGCCGGTCTCGCCGGTAACAACGGTGAAACCGGATTCGAAATCGAGGGCCACCTCCTCGAGCAGGGCGAGGTTACGGATGCGAAGGGTTTGAAGCATGGACGAGGAGCGTTGGGCGATGGGGAAGGGCGGAAAAGCCGGTGAAGCGGGAGACCGCGTTGGTGTGCGAGTGAGCGAGGGGCGCGTGGAGGCGCAAGCGACATCTGGGGCAGCGCTCTATTCGAGCGCCGCGCTGAATCATCGCGAAAGCGCCCCCGACATTTTTCGCGAGATTTTGTCTTGCGGAGCCCGGTCGAGAGCCTCCTTACTCCGCCTCCCCAATTTTTGGGACCTTTAGCTCAGTTGGTTAGAGCGTTTCCTTGACATGGAAAAGGTCACTGGTTCGAGTCCAGTAAGGTCCACCATTTTGATTACCAATAGGTTAATGGAGTAATTGGGGTAAGCTCACACTAGCACCGACTGCGCTTCCGCTTCGGTTTGCGGGCGGGAGGCCAGACTCGGGTTAGGGTTGCGGTAGTTGTCTCCCCGCCGGGAGAGCCTAGCCCTGAAATAAAAGGACTGGCTGGTGGATCTGGTAACTGGGCCGAGAGGTGGGATAGCGGGATATGTCGCGCATGGGATTTAGGATGAGTGGGCCCAAACGAGTAGTAACGAAAAGGCGAGGTGAACCACCGGGAGGCGTGAGCTGTCCGGTAGCAAGATCTCCACCTATGAAAACCGCTGACATCGCGACGTATACCGACCCGGCGCATCGCGACTGGCTCGATCACCCTAAGCGCCATGTCACAGGCACAACACACAGGGGGATTGATTTGGAG
>JBDLWD010000206.1:0-9093 GCA_039804465.1 Verrucomicrobiota bacterium
CGGCCTCGCCCGCACCCACGAGACCCAGTTCGCCACCAGCTACATCACCAAGGACTGGGTGCTCTACTCCCAGCTGGAGGGCGACACCACGCTCAACGCCGACGGAACCATCAAAATCAAGGATCTGGAGAACAACGGCGTCCCCTCCAACGACTGGTCCTCCGAGCGCTGGGCCGTCCTCTGGGACGACACCGGCCCCTCCGGCCTCACGATGAAGCCACCCACCGGCTACGGCTGGGCCCAGGGCAGCGGACTCGGCCCGCACGAGGACGTCATGCAGCACAAAGGCACCGTCGTCGGCGTGCTCAACATCCCCAGCACCTGGACCTGGCAATACACCCGCGACTCCATCCCCACCAACATCACCGCCGTCATCAACGACGCCGCCACCACCGGTCGCCTCTACCTGCATTATAGCAAGGTCCTAGTCGCCATCACCCGCAGCGATATCGGCAACTTCACCTGGCCGCCCGCCTCCCAGACTTCCTGCACCAAGCGCGGCTTCGCCGTCGAATGCGCCTCGGTCGACGAATACCCGCAGTCCACCGCCGCCGCCCGCCTCGCCGCCTTCAAGGCCGACATCGAGCGCAACCCGCCGGACTTCTCCCAGGTTTCCGCCGCCGTCCCACGCATGATCTACACCACCCGCGATGGCACGGTGCTCGACATCACCTACGGCCAGGGCGGCAAGATCAACAACGACCCCGTCGACTACACCGGCTGGCCGCTCAACGAGTCGCCCTGGAGCTATCAGTCCCAGATGGGCAACATGTGGGTCTTCGGCAGGGACCGCACCCTGCTCTGGAACTACAAAAACTGGACCGAGCGCGAGGATCGCCGTCCCGTCGCTACCACCGTGGCGCCCGTCGCCGCCTCCGTGGACATCGATCTGTCCGCCCGGGTTTCCGACACGGAGACGCCCGCCGCGAATCTCCACTACCGGATCACCGGCGCGACCAACGGCAGCGCCGTCCTTCTGCCCGACGGCAAATCCGCGCGCTTCACCCCCGCCGCCAGCGTGGCCGGGGAAAGCAGCTTCACCTTCAGCGCGAACGGCGAGTTTCCCGACTCCCGCTTCGTTTTCCACTACGATTACGAACAACCCGCGCCTCCCGCCGGCGGTCTCGTCCAGGACCAATCGACCAACGACCGCCATGCCACCGCCAACGTCGGCGGCGTCGCCTCGCTCGGCTCCGAGACCGACGCGCCCAACGCGCTTGCCTCCCACGACACCCGCTCGCTGCGCTTGAATTCGGGCGATTTCGGCTCCGCCAAGCTCTCCCGCCAGCTCAACCCGGCCACCTTGAATTTCTCCAACCACGACTGGACCTTCGCCACGTGGTTCAAGCGCGCCGGCCTGCTCGACGACGACTTCCTCCTTTACGTCGGCAGCGGCGCCGGGAACGGCGCCGGCGGCGAAGAGCTCCAGCTCTACCTGCCCGCCCAGTCCAAGACCCTCGCGCTTAGACACTGGAACTCCGGCAGCGTCCTCGACGTCGATCTCGCGAGCCCCGCCGTCATCAACCCCGGCGAGTGGCACCACGTCGCCCTCCAGTTTCAACGCGCCACCTTCAACACAGGCGTGGTGAAGCTCTACCTCGACGGCAAACTGGTCGCCACCTCCGCGCCCGTCACCTGGGCCCTCAACCAAAACGGCCCGGTCTTCATCGGCGGCCCCGCCGCCAACACCGTCCTCAACCGCAATCTCAACGGCTGGCTCGACGACACCGTCCTCGCCCGCGGCAAACTCTCCGAGGCGGAGATCAACACCCTCGCGACCACCACCGCCGCCCACCTCGGCGGCGCGAAACTGGTCCAGACCGTTGGCATCATCGCCAGCCCGCTCCCCCCTTCCTCCCTGGCCGCCACCCTGGATACCAATTCCATCCGGCTCACCTGGTCCGCAAGCCCCGGCACGGTCGTCTACGACGTCAAGCGCGGCACATCCGCCAGCGGCCCCTTCACCACCATCGCCTCCGGCCTCGCCACCACCACCTTCACCGACAACACCGCCGCCTTCGGGACTACCTATCACTACGTCGTCACCGCGCGCTCCGCCTCCGGCGAAAGCGCGAACTCCCAATCCTTCGCCGCCCAGCTTCCCGCCACCGATCCCTCGATCTGGAGCGGCGGCACCATGGCCGCCTGGAGTTTCGGCGCTCGCATCTCGTTCCCGGGATATGCCCAGGCCGAAAGCCTCGCGAACATCCCCCTGCTCCTCCGGCTCGATGCCACCGCCATCCCCGGTTTCAGCTATTCTCAATTCGCTTCCGCCAATGGAGCCGACCTGCGCTTCACCGACGCCACCGGCGCCACCGAGCTCGCCTACGAAATCGAAAGGTGGGACCCCGCCGGCACCAGCCTCGTGTGGGTGAAGATCCCGTCGCTCTCGCGCAGCACCACCATCCTCGTCTTTTGGGGCAACTCCGCCGCTTCCGCACCCGCCTACACCGCCGACGGCTCCGTCTGGAACGGCGGCTACACCGGCGTCTGGCACCTGAACTCCACCACCGTCACCGACTCGACCGTCCCCGCCCAGAACACCACCTCCAACGCGAGCCTGAGCAGCGCAGGAAAAATCGCCGCCGCCTTGGTCCACAACGGCACTTCCCAACACGCGATCATCCCCCACGACACCGAGCTAAGCCTGCCCAACAACTACGAGCTCTTCGGTTGGTTCAAACTCGCAGCTGCCGACAAACCCGCCGCCGGCGACTACCGCTCTCTCTTCACCAAGCAAACCAACTACGCCACCCGCAACTGGTGGCTCTCGATCAACAGCGCCGGCCGGCTCTGGTGGAAAAGCAGCGCCGGCATCGACGTCACCAGCCCGGCCGATCTCGCCGACGGCCAGTGGCACCATTTTTCCGCCGTGCACGACGGCGGCAAAGCCCGCCTCTACATCGACGGCGTGGAGGCCGCCGTCGGCGCCGCGCCCGCCGGCGAAGAGCTGACCTCCTCGGCCATCCGCCTCGGCAGTGAAAATTCGGCCCGCTGGTTCAAGGGCGCGCTCGACGAGTTCCGCGTCTCGAACGTCAAGCGTAGTGCCGCCTGGATACGCGCGGTTTACGACAACATCCAAGACTCCGCCTTCTCGCGCATCGCGCCCGCCACGCCCTACGCCGCGGCCTTCGCCCCCCGGCTCGCCAACCGTCCCGCCTCGGCCATCACCACGGGCTCGGCCAACATCAACGGCACCCTCTTCTCCACCGGAGGTTCCGCCACCACCGTCACCATCTACCACGGCTCCGTCGACGGCGGCACCAACCCCTCCAGCTGGGCGGGCAGCCTCGCGCTCGGCGCGCGTTCCGCCGGCGACTTCGGCGGCGCGATCAGCGGACTGCCCTCCGGCACCGTTCGCTTCTACCGCGCCTTCGCCAACAACGCCACCGGCGGCGCATGGGCGCCCGCGACCGCCAGTTTCGTCACACTTCCCGCGGCGCCGGGCGGCTTGACCGCCGTTCCGGTAAGCGGACGGGCCAGCCTTTCGTGGAACGCCTCCCCAGGCGCGGCCAGCTACCAGCTCAAACGATCGACCTCCTCCGGAGGCCCCCACGTCACGGTTCTCTCCGGCGTGCTCGGCGCCAGCGCAGTCGATTTCACCGCCGAGGCCGGCGGCGTTTATTACTACGTCGTCACCGCCTCCAACTCCGGCGGAGAAAGCGCCCTGTCCGCCGAACTGCCCCTCGCCACCCTCGCGCCGCCCGCCACGCTCACTGCCCTCGCGGGAAACAACACCGTCTTTCTCTCCTGGACCGCCGTTGCCGGAGCCGCGAGCTACACCGTGCGACGCTCCGCCACACCCGAAGGTCCCTTCATCACGCTCGCAAGCGGCCTGGCCGGAACCACCCACACCGACTCCACCGCAGTCAACGGCGTCGCCTGCTTTTATCAGGTCATCGCGATCAACCCCGCCTTTGAAAGCGCCGCTTCTTCCGTTGCCACCGCCACGCCGTCCGCATCGATCGCGGCACCCGCCGGACTCGTCGGCGCCCCCGTCGGCGGCGGCGCGGTCCTGACCTGGAATCCCGTGGCCGGCGCCAACGGCTACCGCGTCAAGCGCTCCACCACCCACGGCGGCCCCTACGCCACGGTCGCCGGCTCGCTGATCGCCCCCGGTTTCACCGACGCCGGCCTGATCAACGGCACGACCTACCACTACGTCGTCACCGCGTTCAACGACACCATCGAAAGCGCCGACTCCGCCCAGGTTTCCGTCGTGCCGGCCATCCCGCCGACCATCTTCACCACCGCCAGCGCGGGCAATTGGAGCGCCGCCGTATGGTCTCCCCGCACGCCGATCTCCGCCTTCGAAAGCTCAGTCATTTTCAACAACTCCGGAGCGATCTCCTCGGCCAACAACCTCGGCCTGCTGCTCGCCAATAAACTCACTTTTTCCAACAACTCGGTGAACCTGGGCGGCGACGCCCTCTTTCTCGCCGGCTCCGCCCCGTCCGTCACCAGCTCGGCCAACGTCTCCCATACCCTCGCCGGTATCCTGACCCTCGACTCCGCCACCCTCTTTTCCATCGCGGCCAATGTCACCACCGTCAGCGGCACGCTCAACGGAAACGGCGGGGTCACGAAGACCGGCGCGGGAACGCTAGTCCTGTCCGGTGCCAACACCCACACCGGACTCACGTCCGTCAGCGCGGGCGTCCTCAACCTTCGCCATCCCGACGCGCTCGGCTCCTCGCCCTCCGTCACCGTCTCCGCCGGCACCGCGCTGGAGCTGCAGAACAACATCACCCTTTCCGGGCATGAGGCCATCCTCACCGGACAGGGCGTGGGCACCGGCGGCGCCCTGCGCAACATCTCGGGAAACAACACCTGGGCTGGCGAAATCACCGCCGTCGCCGACGGCGGCGTCACCCGCCTCTCCAGCGACTCCGGCACCCTCACGCTCTCCGGCGAAATCAAACAAAGCGGCGGCGGCAGCGACCAGTTGGTCTTCCAGGGAAACGGCAACATCGTCGTCACCGGCTCGATCGACGGCAACTCGCGCGTCACCCGCAGCAACTCCGGCGGCGGCGTCGTCTCGCTGCTCGGCGACAACACCTACACCGGCCAGACTTTCGTCAACGGCGGCATCCTCGAGATCAACACCCTCAACCGCCTCGCCGCCGACCAGGACTCGGTCGAAAACGCCCTCAACGCCTCCAGCCTCGGCCTTCCGACCAGCGTCGCCAACGCCACCATCCAGCTCGGCAACGCCGGCACCACCGCCACGCTTCGCTTCATCGGCCCCAGCACCATCACCGACCGCGTCCTCAATCTCGCCGGCACCACCGGAGGAGCCGTCCTCGAACAAAACGGCGGCGGCAAACTCACCCTCCTCAGCGACCTGACCGCCACCGGAGCCGGCGCCAAGACGCTCACCCTCGCCGGCACCTCCGAGGGGGAACTCGCCGGAGCCATCGTCGACAACAGCGCGACGAACAAAACCAGCCTCCTGAAATCCGGCTCCGGCCTCTGGACCCTAGGCGGCGCCAACACCTACACCGGCTCCACCACCGTAAACGCCGGCACGCTCCTTCTTCGCGACGGCGCCATCGCGGCGGGCGGGAATGTCACCGTCGCCGCCGGCGCGACTTTCGGCGGCTCCGGCACCGTCGCCCCCGCCGCCATCGTCAACGGCCGGCTCGCCCTCACGCCGGGCACGCTAACTTTTGGCGCCGGCCTGGCCTTCGGCGCCGGGGCCCGCCTGCAGTGGCGGCTCTTCGAAAACTCCGACGCCTCCGGCTTCGGTCGCGTCAATATTCCCGCCGCCGCCATCACCACGGGCGTGCCGGTCGATCTTGTTCTCAACCCGGACGGCGGCGCGGTCGATTTCACGACGCCCTTCTGGTCCTCGCCTCGCACCTGGCCCGTCCTCGCCGCCCAGTCTCGCGCCGGCAACTTCACGCTCGGCGCCGTGGGCGCGGACACCGTGGCCCGACCCGCTTCCGGCTACGGTGCGTTCGCTCTCGAGCAGACCGCCACCGGCGTGAACCTCACGTGGACGCCCTATTCTCCGGCCGAACAATGGCGTTTCACCCATTTCGGCACCATCGCCAACAGCGGCCCCGCCGCCGATACCGCCGATCCGGATGGAGACGGTCGCACCAACCTCGATGAGTTCACCGCCGGCACCGATCCGCTTCGGGTGGACGCGCCGAACGTCCTCCTCCTAACGCCTAGCGCCGAGCCGGTCACCGTCGCCTCGCTCGCCGACACGCTGCACCTGATCGCGGCGCTCCAGCAAAGCACCGCCACCGCGCCGCTCTCCTGGTCGTGGGCCCCGCTCTCCGGCCCGGGAGTCGCCACCTTCTCCGCCAACAGCGCCGATACGACCGTCACCTTCGACACCGCCGGCACCTACGTTCTTCAAGTCACCGCCACGCTCGGCGATACCACCGCCACCGCCACCCGCACCGTCCTGGTCGCACCGCCGGGCAACCTCACCTTCCGCCAGGGCGAAAACGGCTACGCGCACGACGCCACCTTCATCCGCGGCGACTCCCCCGCATGGAATTCGGGCGCCCGCGATCAACTGCTCATCGGACGCAACGGCAACATCGGCATGCGCGGACTCTTCGCCTTCGACCTCTCCACCGTCCCCGCCCAGGCCACCGTCATCAGCGCGACCTTCGAGCTCTGGGTCGCCGGCACCGGCACCGGCCTCGCGGGGCCCTTCCAGCTTCGACCGCTGCTCACGAATTTCGTCGAGGGCGTCGGCAACGGTTCCAGTTCCAGCAACGGCACGGGCACCGGCGCCGACTGGAATTCGCGCACCGGTCCCACCACCGCCAACCTTTGGTCCGCGCCTGGCGGCCAAGACGGCGTGGATTTTTCCAGCACGGTCATCGGCAGCCTCGACGGCTTTGACACCGCCGCCAGCGCCACCGGCACGCGTCTTGCCCTTAACCTCGTGCCCGGATTCGTCACCGAAGCCAACGCCGCGCTGACCGAGGCGCGTCCGCTGCGCCTCATGCTTACCATGGCGAACGACACCGTGGCCGGCACCAACGTCTTCGCGCGCCTCGCCTCGGACGACCACGCCACCATCGCCTACCGTCCGCGTCTCACCCTCGGCTTCACCGCCAACCCCTCGCCCGTCATCGCCACCGGGTCCTCGCCGTCTGCGCCTGCAGGCGCTCCGGCTGCGCTGACCGGCGCGGCCTCGGGCGCCACGACCACGCTTTGGTCTCTCGTATCCGGTCCCGGCACGGCCACCTTCGCCACCCCGGGTTCACCGGCAACCTCGGTGACCTTCAGCCAGCCAGGCGGCTATGTTCTGCGTTTTGCCGCCTCCAACGCCAAAGGCTCGGTCTCTCGCACGCTCGGCGTCGCCGTAACCGCGCCTCCGCTCGATCCCGGCGTCTTCGCCGACTGGCAGTCGCTCACCTGGCCCGGCGTCGCCGATCCCGCCACCACCGGCCCCCAGGCCGACCCCGATGGCGACAGCCTGGCCAATTTTCTGGAATGGGCGCTCCACCTCGACCCGAAAACACCCGGCGTGCTCAACGCCGTCCTTATCAAAAACGGCACCGTATTGGAATACACCTACACCCGCCGCAAGACCGCCGCCGGCTCTGCGGTTTTCCTGGTGGAATGGTCCGATACGCTGGGCAGCGACTGGTCCGCCGCAGGAGTGACGACCGCGCCGCCGGTTTCGATCAACGCCTCCAGCGAAACCGTCACCGCCACCGTCTCCGCGGGCCCAGGCCGGACTCGCTTTGTGCGACTGCGCGTCACCGTTCCGTAAACCTCGGCTGGTTCCATGACACTTCCCGGTTACCGCACGCTTTCGGGACGGAATATACAAGCGCCCACCTCAATCCCATGTTCGCCCGATCCATTGCTTTGCTTTCGCTCGCCGCCCTGCACATCGCGCTGCCGCCGGCCGCATCGGCCTCTTCCAAGGTCACTACCCCCGCCAAGCCGGCCTCCGATACGCCCGCGGCCGGAGCCCTTCTACCCGGCGGCGCGCGCAACTGGGAGCTAGCGTGGAGCGAGGAGTTCTCCGGCACCGAGGCCGACCTCGACCGCCGCTGGATCTCCCAAAACTCCTCCAGCACCCACATCCTCAGCGGCCGCTGGCGCGAAAACGCCTCCGTATCCGACGGCACGCTGAAGCTTCATAACCGAAAGGAAAAACGCGGCACCAACGACTGGACTTCCGGCAACATCTGGACGCGCGACAAGTTCCAATACGGCTACTTCGAGGCCCGCTACCGTTACGCCGCCGCCCCCGCCACCAACAACTCGTTCTGGATCATGCCCACCACCAAGGGCCCGATCGCCAAGGGAGCCTACTTCGAGATCGATATCAACGAGGGCCACTACCCCAACGAGATCAACACCAACATCCACAACCACTCCGCGCCCAAAAACACCCCGGGCAAGCGCTCGCCGCGCGCCTTCTCCTTCGGCACCCGCCCCGACGTCACCATCCAGCTCGAGAATCCGGTCTCCGCCAGTCGTATCCGCTTTTCCAGCACCCACCCCGGCCGAGCCCACCTGAGCGAGTTCCGCGTCTACAACGCGAATACCGCCGGCTACCCCGACCCTTTCTCCAAAACCGCCGACTCCGACAAGCCCGGCCTGGTCAACTTCGCCCGCGATCCCGCGACCAAAATATCGGTCAGCGGCTTTCACAAACCGGCCGAGGACACCACCCGCGCCCTTGTGGACGGCCAGCCGGGCACCCGCTGGATCACCCAGGAATCCGGCGAGAAGTGGCTCGAGGTCGCCTTCCCGGAACCGCGGGTCGTCGGCTGCATCCAGTTCCTCAACGGCTGGGCCGACAACGGCGGCTGGAACAACCTGCTTCAAAACTACCGCGTCGAATACCACGACGGCGCAAAATGGATTCCGCTTTCCCGGTTCGACATCAAAGACGGCGAATACGACTTCGCCCGCGATTACCACGTCTACGGCCTCGAATGGACCCCCGAGGAGCTGGTGTTCTATTTCAACGGCAAGGAAATCCGCCGCGAAAAAAATCTTTTCTGCCACGAGCCCTCCCCCGTCTGGCTGAGCCTCGCCATCATCCCCTGGGGCGGCCCGATCACCGACGCCATCCACGGCACGCAGATGGAGGTCGACTAC
>JBDLWD010000207.1:0-11117 GCA_039804465.1 Verrucomicrobiota bacterium
AGCCCGTCTCGGCGCGGAGCTTGCCGATATCCACCGCCTTTTCTCCCTCCGAGCCAATGATGACGGGTAGCTGGAGTTCCTTGCCTTCGATGTTCAGGGTAGCGGTTGTGGCCATAAACCCCGTTACGTGAGCAAAATTGACACCGCATGCAAAGCAAAGTCGGCGCGGGCCCTGCGGAACGATGACGACCTATTAGGAAAAGCGCTTGATCCCGTAAGCAAATGTTGAGTCGCCCGGCCTTGATGGCCGCACCTTACAAACCCATGGCGAGAGGGGTTTAAAGCACGACCAGATTGTCGCGATGGACGACTTCCAGGCGTTTGCGTCCAGGGAAGAGCGGGCGAAGTTCGTCGGTGGTCTTGCCGGCCATGCCGCGCACCTCGGCGTCGTCAAAGCCGGCCTCGCCGCGCGCGAGCACGGTGTCGTCGGGGCCGAGGATGTTGACCACATCGCCGGCGGCGAAACGG
The DNA here is from genome assembly GCA_039804465.1 of Verrucomicrobiota bacterium. Lineage (GTDB taxonomy): Bacteria > Verrucomicrobiota > Verrucomicrobiia > Opitutales > Opitutaceae > IMCC26134_A. The sequence continues at coordinate 469 of JBDLWD010000207.1, forward strand.
CCGCGCACGCCGGTGATGCCGATGGCGAGGAGGCTCCGACCCTGCTCGAGGATAGCGGGGACGGCGTTGGCGTTCACCGTGATGGCGCCGGAGGGGCGCTGGTAAAAGGCGATCCAGCGTTTGCGCGATTCGAGCGGGGCGCCGGCGGGGACGAAGTAGGTGCCGGGATTGTCGCCGGCGAAAAGGCGGGCGAGGATATCGGGCTCGGAGCCGCTGGCGATGAAGACGCCGCAGCCGGCGCGGAGCGCGACCTTGGCGGCGGAGATTTTGGAAATCATGCCGCCGGTGGCGGTGACGTCGGTGGTGCCGCCGGCCATGGCCTCGATCTCGGGCGTGATCTTCTCGACCACGGGAAGGATTTTCCCCGTGCCCTTCATGTCGATGAGGCCGGGAGCGGTGGAGAGGATGACGAGGTGCTGGGCGCCGACGAGGGCGGCGACCATGGCGGAGAGGGTGTCGTTGTCGCCGAACTTGATCTCGGCGGCGCTGACCGTGTCGTTCTCGTTGATCACGGGCACGACGCCGTAGGCGATGAGCTCCTCGAGGCAGGCCTTCACGCCGAGGTGGCGGTGGCGGGAGCGGAGGTCCTCGTGGGTGAGCAGGACCTGGGAGACGGTGGTCGCGTGCGGATCGAAGGCGCGCTGCCAGGTCTGCATGAGCAGGGACTGGCCGATGGCGGCGCAGGCCTGCTTCTTGGAGACGTCGGAGGGCTTTTTCCGCAGGCCGAGGCGGCCCATGCCGAGGCCGACCGCGCCGGAGGAAACGACGACAACCTCGACGCCCGCGGCGCGCAGGCCGGCGATGCCGGAGGCGAGGGCGTCGATGCGCGCTGTATTCAGCTCGCCGATACCGTGCGTGAGCACGCCGGTGCCGAGCTTGACGACGACGCGCTTGGGAAGGACGACGGCGGACATTTTCCCGAGTTTAAGGAGAAAGTTTAAGTTGAAGGAATTTGGCGCAGCGGACGGCGGCACACCGCCCGATCCCGGCCCGCGACTCAACCTTCGACCAGGTCGGGCGACTGGCGCGATCAACCGACGGTGAGGAGATCCTTCTCCTTGGCGGCGAGGTGGGTGTTGATATCGGCGATGGATTTGTCGGTCGCGGTCTGAATGTCCTTCTCGACGCGCTTGGCCTCGTCCTCGGGGAGCTTGGCCTTCTTGACCGCCTCGAGGACGTCGCGGCGAACGTTGCGCACCTGGACACGGCCCTCCTCGGCGAAGCGCTGGGCGATCTTCACGAACTCCTGGCGACGCTCCTTGCTCATCTCAGGCAGACCGATGCGGACGACGCTGCCATCGACGCGGGGATTGAGACCGATGTTGGCTATCTGGATACCCTTCACAATGGACTGGAGGGTGCCTTTGTCCCAGGGCTGGATGACAATCTGGCGGGAGTCGGGAGTGGAGATGGCGGCGCAATCCTTGATGCGCATCATGGAGCCGTAGGACTCGACCATCACGCCCTCGACCATAACAGGGGACGCCTTACCGGTGTGGATGTTGGAGAACTCATGGAGCGTGTGGTCCAAGGCTTTCTTCATGCGGGCTTGGGCGTCGGCGAGGAAAGGAGAGGTCATGGGAGATGAAGGTCTGAACGGGTTGAAAAGACCGCTACTATCCGGCGTCGGTGGAGCTTTTGTCGAGCGCGCGCTGGGGCGGCAGCGGCGAACTCAGGACAGCAACGCCGGCTCCGCCTGCGCGAGGCGGGAGACGGGCAGGACGACCGTGAAAGTGGAGCCCTCGCCGAGCACGCTCTCAACCTCGACCCGTCCGTCGTGCAGCTGGGCGAGTTGCTTGACGAGGGATAGCCCGAGACCCGTTCCGGCGTAGTCCCGACTGAGCCGTGAATCGAGCTGCTGGAACGGCATGAAGAGCCGGGGCAGATCATCGGCGGCGATACCGATGCCGCGATCCCACACCGCGAACTTCACGCCGTCGGCGGCGAGGGTCACGCGCAGTCCCAGACTGCCGCCCTCGGATGTGAACTTGGCCGCGTTGCCCAGCAGATTGATGAGGATCTGCTTCATGCGGCGGGAATCGGCGTGAATGCGCACCCGGTCGTCCGGCAGCTCGGACTCCAGCCGCTGGTTGTGCCGGCGGGCGACGGGCTCGACCAGCTGCAAAGCATCGTGGCAAAGCTCGGCGATGGAAAAAGCCGAGCACTCCAGAGTCTGTTCGCCGGCCTCGATCTTGGCGAGGTCGAGGATGTCGTTGATCAGGGCGAGCAGGTGGCGGCCGCTGTTCGTCACGAGACCGAGGTAGCGCTCCTGCCTGTCCGTAAGCGGACCGGCGATGCGCTCAAGGAGGGATTCGGAGAGGCCGAGGATGGAGTTGAGCGGCGTGCGCAGCTCGTGGCTCATGCTCGCGAGGAACGCGTTCTTGTGGTGCGAGGCTCGCGCGAGCTCGGCGTTGGCGCGCAACAACTCCTCGCCGCGGCGGCGCAGGGCCTCCGTGGCGCGCATGCGCTCGTAAAACTGCCCGATCTGCGCGCCCAGGGCGGCGAAGGTCTGCCGCCGCGCCTCGTCGGGCGCCTCGAACCGGTCCGACACGAGCTCGATCACGCCGAGCACGTCGCCGCCGGCGCGGATGGGAATGGCCGCCGCGGCGCGCAGCCCGGCGGCGCGGGCGAATCCGGCGCGAGGGCAACCGGCCGCGAGGGACATGTCCTCACTCCATTCCACCGAGGCGGAGGCCCAGGCGAGGCCGGGCAGAAACTCGCCGCGGGCCGGACGCGCGGCGCGCGCATGAGCCACCAGTTCCGGCGCCAGCCCGGGATCGGCCGCCCAATGCTCGACGCAGACCAGGCCCGCGCCGTCGGACGAAAGCACCCAGAGAAGCCCCAGCCGCCAGCGAACCTCGCGGACGAGGGAGGCGACGATGGCGGGCCGCGCCTCCTCGAAGGAGTGGCTGGCGGCGAGGGCTCGCGAAAGGCCGAGCTGCGCCCGCAGACTCTCGTCCGCCAGGCGCCGCTCCGTGATGTCGCTCTCCACCGCCATGAAATGCGTGAGGGTGCCGTCGGGGGAGCGGATGGGCTGGACCTCGATGGCGAGCCAGTATTTCCGCCCGTTCTTGGCATAGTTGAGAACCTCGGTCCGGTAGCTCTCGCCGAGGGCGGAACGACGGCGCATGAAGGCGACGGTGGCGGGATCGGTCTCGGGCCCTTGGAGAAAGGAGCCGGGCTTGCGTCCCACGATCTCGGAAAGCTCGTAGCCGGTCATTCGGGTGAAGCCGTGGTTGACCCACTCGACGAGGCCGCGGGCGTTCGTGATGACGACGGCGTTGTCGGTGCGGGCCGCGACGAGCGCCAGCTTCTGCGCCTCGGCCTGGGCTCGCTTCAGCTCGGTGACATCCACGCCCGAGACGATGACCTCGTTGACCACGCCGGCCTGGAAACGCGGACGCAGGCTGGCCAGGCAAGAGAGTTCTCCGCCGAGAGCGTCGAACTCGACCTGGCAATCGCTCCCGGACCAGGCGAGAGAATAGGCATCGCCCAGTTTCTCCGCCAAATCCGGCGGAAGAAAATCCCCGAGCTGGCGGCCGATCACGCCCTCGGGGGCCAGGCCCAGGCGGCCGGCCAGGCGACCGGAGCAGAGGGTGTGGACGAAGCGGCCGTCGCGGCGCTCGTAACAGAGGATCATGCCCTGCTGGAGCTCGAGCGTCTGCCGGTAGTAGCGGTTCAGCTCGGCGAGACGGCTTTCGCTCTCCGCGCGCAGCCGTTGGTTGGCTTCGGTGAGCTCGTCGGAGACGATCTGCAAGGTATGCTCGGCGAGGGCCTGGTTTTGATGAAACTCCTCGTAGGTCGCCGTAAGGACATTGAGAAAGGGCGCCAGCGAAGGATCATCGGCGAGGCGGGGCGGCAGGTGCCGCTTTATCTGGCGTGCGAGCAGGCTCTGCATGTCGGGCTTCAGGCGGATTCGCCTATCAGGGTAAGCACAAGCGTCTGGTTGTGGAGTTCGCAAGGAATGAGTTCACCGGCGGGGGCGACCTCGCCATAGGAATAAAACCCGGTCATCAAGGAGCCGGGCGGCAGGGCCTCGCGCGCGCGCTCCAGCTCCTCCTCGCACCGTTGCCCGAGCACGGCGCGTCGACCCACGCAGCTGACCACCAAGGCCAGGGTGGCGCCGGCGGCGTTCGCGGAACCGGCGCGGATCTCGTCGAGTCCGCTCTCGGCGCCGTTGATCAACGCATCGCGGGTGGCGCGCATGAAACGCACGCGCGCTCCCTGGGGCAGATCGCCGGCGAAGGTCACGGACTCTTCGGTCTGGTTAATACCCACCAGGGTGCGGATGAGGCCGGAACTGCGGGAGTCGCCGGAGAGAATTTCGAGCGGGAAAAGCAGGCCCGCGCCGGGCAGTTCGTCCGCCCGCTCGCCCAGATAGCGGCGGTAGAGCGAGAGCGCGGACTCGTCGTCCAGCGTCCAGACCACGGGGCCGGCCGAGCGCGTGACCTCGCGCAGCGGGCCGAAGGGCGTCCAGCCGCCGCCGACGCCGAAGTCCACGCGCAGAGAGGCGCCGTAGAAACCGATGGCGACCACGCGGCCGGACCCGACATCCGCGCCCAAACCCACCTCGGTGCGCTGAAAGCGGGTGCCGTCGCCGGCCAGGCCGCCGGTTACGGTGACCTCGGGCGGCAGGGCGCGCCGCAGACCTCCGGCCAGCCGGGAGCCGTTCACCAGCACGCCGTCGCTGAGCACCAGCACATGGCGCAGGCCGGGCCCGGCGAGACGGCGGCCCAGGTCCTCCCCGAGGGCTTCGCTTTCCTCCAAACGCGCGAGCTGACCGGCCGCGGCGCGCACTGTGGCGGAGTCGAAACTCAGGCCGACGACCACCAGCGCCTCGTCGTGGATGGCGGAGTCGAGCACCGCTCCCGCGCTGCCGCAACCGGCGATGATCGGAGCGGGGGCAAGTCGCAGCAGTTCGGCCAGCGGACCCTCCTCGGCGCGGAGCGCGCCGGAGCCGCCGAAGTAAAGCACCAGGTCCAGGGAAGCGGGCAGGGTTTCAAGCGGGGGATTCCAGCCGGTGGCGGGGGTCCAGATAGTGCGATGGGTTTTCATGGGGTTGTGGCGGTTCTTGGGGGAGTGAGTCGTTCGGCGATGCGGGCATGCAGATCGCGCGGACTGTAGGGCTTGGTGATGTATTCGTCGACGCCGGCCTCGATGCAACGCTCGCGGTCTCCCGGCATGGCGAGGGCGGTGACCGCAAAAATAGGCACGCGGGCTAGAGTGGAGTCGGAGAGGGCGCGGATGCGCCGCGTGGCCTCGAGACCGTCCATCTCGGGCATCTGGATATCCATCAAAACGAGACTGGGACGCTGCCCGATCGTCCGCTCGATGGCGGCACGTCCGTTCTCGGCGACGGCCACGCGAAAGCCTTTTTTCTCTAGGTAATCGCGCAGCGGCAGGACGTTCAACGGTGTGTCGTCCACGAGTAGAATCAGGGGGCCGGACGCAGCAGGCGGAAGGGACGCGGCCATTGCCAGCGGGGCGGGCGCGGGGGCGGGAGAGGCTGCCGGCAAAACGGGTGCGGAGGGCGCGCGTCCGGCGGCGGGCGGCAAACCCTCGGCCACGGGGAGTATGAAACTGAACGTGGATCCCGCGCCCGGACGGCTCTCGAGCTCCACCCGCCCGCCGTGCAGCTGGGCGATCTGCTTGACGAGGGCGAGACCGAGGCCGGTGCCGCCGTAGTCGCGGGACAGGCGGGTATCGAGCTGGACGAAAGGCTGAAAAACACGCGCCTGGTCCTCGACCGCGATACCGATGCCCTCGTCCCAGACCTGCATGGCCACGGAGCCTGGCGAACACACGACCCGCAACCCGAGGGAGCCGCCCTCGGGGGTGAATTTCACCGCGTTGCTCAGGAGGTTGACGAGCAGATGGTGCAGAAGGCGCGGATCGGCCTGGATGGACAAATCCGGCGGGGGCAGATCCGCCACCAGCTTCTGCTTCCGGCGGGCGGCCATGGGCTGGACGATCTGGAGCGCCACGTCGCAGGCGGAGCGCGCGTTGCAAGGCCCGATCTCGACCTCCATGCGGCCCGACTCGATCTTGGCGAGGTCCAGGATGTCGTTGATGAGATTGAGCAGGTGGCGGCCGCTGGTAAGCACGAGCTCGAGATAGCGGGCCTGCTTGTCGGTGAGTGGACCGTGCAGCCGTTCGACGAGGGATTCGGAGAGACCGAGGATGGAGTTGAGCGGAGTCCGCAGCTCGTGGCTCATCATCGCCAGGAAGGCGCTCTTGGCCTGGTTGGCCGCCTCGGCCTCGCGGGCGGCGACCTCGGCGAGACGGCGGCTCTCCTCGAGCTGGCGCTGGTTGCGCAGCGTATGCCGGGTGAAATGAAGGAAAATCGCCAGCAACAGCACGAAAACCAGAACAGAGATGAAGGTGAGGATGCCGATGGCCTTGGACGCCGGTCCCAACACGGCCTGCTCGTCGGAAGAGATCATCAGCATCCCCGACCAGTTCTCGATCCGCACGGGAACGTAGGCGGAAATAAAGTCCAGGCTCCGACCGCCCTGTTCGACGCGGTGCAAAAGGCGTCCCTCGTAACCCTCCCGCCCGTCGGCCTCCAGCCTGGCCCGCACCTGCGGCTCGAAGACGGGCGACGATGCCATGAACTCGCCGCCGTGGCGGCCAAACAAGGGGCGACCGCTGTCATCGAGCAGATGTATCCAAAGGTTGGGATGGCTGAGGCTCAAGACGGTGAGGCCCTCCTTGCAAAAACGCACGGGATCCAGCACCGCGGCCACGTTGGCGCGAATCGCGCCATCCGGACCATGGACCGCGCCTTTGATGACGACCCGCCCGGATGCGCCGGCAGAGGGCAGGGCAAGCGGACCTATGGGGGAAAAAGCGAAATAGTTTTCCCCGCGCATGCTCATCGTGCGCCCCTGCCCGGCGGGCCCCACCACTACCAGCTCGCTCAGGATGTTTTGATTGAGCGAGAGGAAGCGGCGCACCGGCACCAGCGTCTCGGGGGAGGCATCGCTCTCGTTGATCAGGCGCTCGTAAGGAAGGTGGGTGAGGGAAAAAACAAACTCCTCCCGGAAGCGCCAAAACATCTCGGCCGTCTCCTTGGAGGAGCCGAAGGCCAGCTGGCGGGCCTCGCCCACGGCGCGCTGCCGCTCGTTTTCGCGCAACTGACGGGTGAGAATCACCGCGCCCAGGGCCACTACGGCCATGGCCGCGCCGCCAAGCAGCGCGGCCGGCAGGTTTACATACCAGAGACCGGATCGGAAAGACATGCGGCGGGCGCCGGGACGCTCAGGGAGGGGTGATCTCCACCACCGTCCATCCGAGCTCCTTCATGCGCGTGAAGCAGACGGTGTGGGAGCCGTCCTGCATCAACTCGAGCCGCAGTTCGCCCTGCTCCTTCTCGAGGATCTCTTTGGCCATCGCGCGGACGGGACGAATCGTGCTTTTGAGGATGTTGTATTCGTCGGGCTTGAAGGTGTCCAATTTCACCGTCTCGAGGTATTTGTGGTCCTTGAGCGGAGGCATCTCAAGGTGCTGGATGGCGCGCTCGGTGGCGGCGACCAGAACACCCTGACGCGAGATCACGGCGATGGCGCGGCCGTCATCATGGAGATATCGGTTGGCAAGCGTGGCGATGGTAACATCCAGGCCGGGCACCCCCTCCAGGCGACCGTCGACGTAAACCGGGGCTATGGCGCTCACCATCCAGCCGCGGCCGGCGGGGTCGACATAGGGTTCGTCGACCCATACGCCGCCGCGCGCGGGATTGTGGGCGGCGTCGGCGAGATAATAGAAATTGTATTCGGGAATGTTCATCCGCGCGGGGTATTGCGCGATGGTGTCGAACCAAGGGTAAATCCGGTTCAGGCTGTGCCGGTCATTGTAATAGGCCTGGCTGACCTCAGGGAAACGACGGCAGATGGCGATCAGCTCGGGATCAGCCGCCTCGGTGAAATAGGCCACGCGTCGCACCTGATCGGTGATGGGCTCCACGGCTGAAATCCAGAGGGCGGCGCCTCCGTCGTCGGCCGTCTTGTGGAAGGCGCCGTTGGCCGCGAAGGCGTATTTGGCCGTGTCCACTTTCGCCACGAGCTCGTCCTGGCGGGCGTAGAGCCCGGAGATAAAAACCGCGAGCCGCTCCACCTCGCCACGGATGCGGGCGAAATCGGCGTCGAGCTGCTCCGCCAGGCGCCGCGCTCCATCGGAAGCCCCCGGAGGATCGGTCTCCGGCTTGCGCGGCGCGCAGCCTATCGCGGCACCGATGGCCAGAAATGAGAGGACGAGGACGAAAATCCGACCCGGGAGACGGCGATTCATGAGGATGATATAGCCCCGGCAGGGGCGGGCTGGGGAAACAGAACGTAGAACGTGGCGCCCTGGCCGGGACTGCCTTCCGCCCAGATGCGGCCTTGGATGGAACGGATAAGCCTGGCCACGAGGGCAAGCCCCAAGCCCATCCCCTCGTGTCCCTCTGAGGAGGACAGCCGCGAGAAATCGGCGAACAAGGCCTCGGCCTCGCCGGGGGTGAAACCCACGCCGTTGTCGCGAACGTAAAGGACCGTCCCCTCCGGCGTCTCCTTGGCGCCGATCTCCACCACGGGATCGAGGCTGCGTTCGGAGTATTTGAGCGCGTTGGACACGAGGTTGAAGAACACGCGCTCGATCATGAGCTCGGAGGCGCACACCGAGGGCAACGCATGGATGACGATGCGCGGACGCGGCGGGGCGCGGAACGTGATAAGGCGGCCGCACAGCCGCTCGATGACGGGCCTCGGGTCCACGATGCCCGCGGGACGGCGTCCGGCATGCTCGTCCGAGGCGAGCGCAAGGGTGTCGCTGATCATCTCCTCCATCATGCCCGCAGCCGAGGCCGCCCGGCCGAGGCAATCGCGGACCTCCGGGCTGACCTGATAGACGCCGCCCAGCAAAAGGGAGACGTATCCCTTCATGGCGGAGAGCGGGGAGCGCAGATCGTGGGCCACGAAAAGCGCGTAGGACATGAGGAGCTGGTTGGCCTCCTCCAGCCGGGTGGTGCGCTCGCGCACGATGGCGTCGAGCTTGCGGTTGATCGACTCGACCTGCTCGCGGGCGCGAGCCTCCGCGGTGATGTCATCGAAGGAAAGCAGGGCGAGCGGCGCGGGGCGCTCGTCCAGCCGGGCGGCAGACGCTTGAAGCACCCTATCCCCGTCGTCGCCGGGCAGACGCAGCTCGATGGGCCCGGAGACCAGGGATTCGGCGGGATCGGAATCCGCCACGCGCAGCAACTGGCCAAGGCGGATGGCGGCGGGCTGCGGCCAGCCCTCCGCAAGCTTCCTCCCCGCCTCGGGACGCGAGGAACACGACGAAAAAAGGGCCATGGCGCGACGGTTGGCCGAAATCACCGCGCCGCCGGTGTCGGCGACGACGATAGCCGAGGGCGTGAGCTCGAACAGCCGCTCGAAACGGGACCGCTGCTCCGCGATCGCGCGGTAACGATTGAGCCTGGTGATGGTGCGAATGCGCACCCGCAGCTCCTCGACCGGGAAGGGCTTGGAGACGAAATCGTCCGCCCCGGCCGCGATGCCGGCCAGGCGCGACTCGCGATCGTGAAGGGCGGTCACCATCATGATCGGCACGCTCATGACCGAGGGCGTCTCCCGTATTCTCCGGCACACCGCGTAACCGTCCATGCCGGGCATCATCACATCCAGCAGAATGAGATCGGGAGCCAGCCGCACCGCGGCGGCGCAGGCCGCTTCGCCGTCGCTCACGGCGTGGAGTTCGTAGCCCTCGGGCGCCAGGATGGCTTCGAGTGTGGCGAGGTTGGTCTCGTGGTCGTCGACCAGCAAAATGCGAGCACTCATGACGGAAGGGGTATAAGGATTTGGGAAACGAGGCCGGGCCGGGAGTCTTCGGAGGAAAAACGTAGCTCGCCGCCGAGCGACGCGAGCAAAAGCCGGCAGGTGGCCAGGCCGAGGCCGACACCGGGGACCTCGCCGGTGAATCGTTTCTCGACCTGCCAGTAGGGCCGGCCCAGATGGGCGATGAGCTCTGGAGAAAGGGCGGGGCCGGGCGCGAAAAGTCGCAGCGCGGCCTGCCCCCCTTGCCGCTCGAAATGCGCTTCCAGACCGCCCCGGGCGACGTCGGCGAATTTGAGGTAGTTGCCCGCCAGCTCGCACAACACCATGCGCACCGGCTCGATCGCCGCAGGGGGGAGGAGCAGGTCGTCCTGGCCGGAAAGGCGCATCTGCCCGGGCCCGACCCCGGCCTCTGTGGCGGCGTCGCGCCACAACTCACCGAGCGCGCGCGGCGAGGACGCCACGGCCACCTCGCCTCCGCAAAAAATCCTGTGGTAGCGTAGTATCGAAAGAAGCGCCTCCTCCAGGCGGCGCGCGCTCTCCCGCGCCCCCAGCGCCAGCTCCCTCGCCTGCGCGTTCGCGAGGTGGCCGGGATCGTCCAGCAAAAGTTCGAGCATGCCGCCCACGCCGTTCAAGGGAGTGCGGAACTTGTGGGATATCACCTGATGGAAGCTCCAGGTCTCCATCTGCCGCCGGATGTGCTCGGACCTATCGATCAACATCAGCATCAAGTCGGCGGTCGGCGTGTCGTCATCCCGGTGCACGCGCACCTCATACCACCGCGCATCGGAAAGCGAGGTTTCCGGACGATGCAGGGAAAAACACTCCGGCGACCAGCCT
>JBDLWD010000208.1:0-4326 GCA_039804465.1 Verrucomicrobiota bacterium
TACACGTCAATGTCCCTGCCCTACCATGTAGGTAATGGCATCTTCGGTGGCCTCACGCCCCTGATCGCAACCAGTCTGGTGGCCAAATTCGGCAATCCCTATGCGGGCCTCGCCTACCCGATCGCAATCGCGCTCATCACCACCGCCGTCGGGGCGAAATACCTCAAGGAAAGCCGCCACGCGGACATGGAATAACCCGCACGAGCCATTCCATCGGTTCTTTAGCCGCCTCCTTCCTGGATGAGGCTTTTTCTCATCCACGCACCGGCACCCGGCTTACTGCACGTAGGTGACCGTGCGACTGCCCGCTATGCCTGCGGCGGTGATAGGCGTGCCTTGGACGTAGGTGTTGGGATAAGTTTCGTTGGCCACGATGGGCAGAGACTTCACGTAACCCTCTCGCCCCACGAGGGAGGAAAAACTCACCTCGGAGACCCCAAACTCGACGAAATACTGATTGGCCGCAGCGCCCAACTGGCGAAGATTATTTAGCACCGCCTTGTCCTGGGCAGCCAACCTGACTTTTTGCAGCGCGGGAACCGCAAGCGCTATTAGCAGGCCGATAAAGACAATCACGACCATGATTTCCACCAGCGTGAAGCCTCGGGGGCGGCGTTGCGTGAATTTCATAGGTTCGTTAAGAGAACTTATAGCTGCCTCGTTTTCGCCCTAAGGTCAGCGCCCATGGAATAGGGGGTATACCTTAGTTAGGACTAACTACCAAAACCCCTCACTCACGCTTCAACTCGCGGCCCATTAGCGCGGCGAGCGCCTCCGCGGGCGGCTTTCCGGCATAAAGGATGGCGTGTATCTCCGTCAGGATGGGGGCCTCGATGCCTCGTTTACGCACCAATTCGAGAAAACTCTGCGTCGTGCGGTAACCCTCGACCACACCCTTGCTCGCAGCGATGAGCTCGGACGCCTTTTTGCCCTCGCCGAGATGCTGGCCAAAAGTGCGGTTGCGCGACCAGGCCCCCGTGCAGGTGGCGACGAGATCGCCAAAGCCGCCGAGGCCGTAAAACGTCTCGGGTCTCGCGCCGAGCGCGGCGCCCACGCGGACCATCTCCGCCAGCGCACGGGTGAGCAGGGCGGCCTTGGCGTTGTCGCCGAGGCGCAGGCCGTCGCAACAACCGGCGGCGATGGCGTAGACGTTTTTCAAACAGCCGCCAAATTCCACGCCGGCAACGTCGTCACCGCGGTAGACCCGAAGCGTGGGCCCGCTAAGCGCCGCCTGCACCTTGGCGATCAACGCATCGTCGACGCCCGAGGCCGCGAGCACCATGGCAGAGGGCTTGCCGGCAGCGACCTCGGCGGCGTTGGTCGGTCCGGTGAGCGAGCCGACCGCACGGCCGGGCAAAACAGCCGCCATGACCTCGGTGGGGCGCAGATGCGTTCCAAGCTCGAGGCCCTTGGAGAGGGAAACCACCAGTTTCAATTGCGTGGAGAGCGCGAGGCCGTCGCGCACGCGCACGCAGGTCTCGCGCAGCGCCTGCGAGGGGCAGGCGAGCAGGATCAGCTCGGCCTCCATGAGCACCGGTGCGAGTTCGTGGCCGATCTGAACGGACTGGGGCAGCTTGAAGCCCGGCAGGTAGTCGGTGTTTTCCCGCGTGCTGGCGAGAGCAAGAGCCTGCTCGAAACGCCGCGGCGCGAGCGTGACGGTGTGGCCGAGACGGGAGAGATGGAGGGCGAAGGCCGTGCCCCAGGCGCCGGCGCCGACAACGACGATGTTCATGCGGGGATGGAGACGAAGCTTTGGCGGCGAACGACCCCGAACACACGGAAGAAATGCGACGCCTTCATCACGGCGGCGAAAAGGGGGTTGGCCGCAAGCTCCGGCCAAGGCAGCTTCGCCGGCTAGTGAACCCCATCGCACGCCCGTTTCACCGCCGCCTCGCGCCCTGGTTGATCGCGCCCTTGGTCGTCTCGGCGGCCACCGGCCTGCTCTACCGGCTGGGACGCTCGTGGTTCGGCCTCGATCGCGAGACGGGGCACGCGATCCTCGACGTGCACAGCGGCGCCTGGCTGGGCGACACCGGCTCCTCCCTTTACCTCGCCGCGACGGGGCTGGGGCTGCTCGCGCTCTGCGGCTCGGGCGCTTGGCTGCTGTGGCGTTCCCGCGCCAAGAGCGGCACGCGGCGTATTCACCGCGTCGTGGCGTGGGCGCTTCTGGCGCCGCTGACGGCGACGGCGCTCAGCGGCATGGCCCACCATTTCGGTGAGCTGTGGTTCGATTGGGAGCCGGCGACGATGAAGACGCTCATGAGCATCCACCAAGGCAGCTGGCTGGGCCCCAAGCTACGTCCCTTCTACGTGCTTTGGGTCGGAGGCGGCCTGCTGGTTCTGATCGCGAGCGGGCTCGGCATGCTTTGGCCGCGGAAGGCACGGGCGAACGCGGAGAAACCCTGAGCGACGAAGACCAGGCGCCGGGAGACGGCGAAAAAAATCCGGCCCGCGCAAAGGAGGCCGGATCGAAGGCGGAAACGCGCACGGAAGGCGCGGGCGTTTACTTGGTGAGGAACGCGGGCAGCTTCTCGTTCTGGATTTGCTGCTCGAAGGTCTCGCGCGAGTTGATGAGGTCGCTCGCGGCGCCCTTCACCAGCACCTCGGCGGCGAGGCTCCGGGTGTTGTAGCGGCTGGCCATGGTGAAGCCGTAGGCGCCGGCGCTCATGAAGGCGATGAACTCGCCCTCGCCGACTTCCTGGAGCTGGCGGTCCTTGGCGAAGCAGTCGCCGCTCTCGCACACCGGGCCGACGATGTCGGCGACCAGGGCGGCACGGGCGGTGTCGCGGCGCAGCGGCACGATCTCGTGGAAGCTGTCATACATCGCGGGACGCACGAGGTCGTTCATGGCGGCGTCGACGATGAGGAAGTTTTTGTTCTTTCCGCGCTTCAAGTATTCGACGCGCGAGAGGAGCACGCCGGCGTTGCCGACGAGGTAGCGGCCGGGCTCGAGCAAGATCTTCAGGCCGAGGGGCGCGAGCAAGGGCGTGAGAGCCTCGCCGTAGGCCTCGGGTGTGAGCGGGCGGCTCTCGGCGGGCTGGGCGGACCACCAGGCGGCGTCGCCGCTGGCGAGGGCGTCCTTGTAGATGATGCCGACGCCGCCGCCGATGGACCAGTAGGTGATGCCATACTTGGCCTTCAGCTCCTGCACGAAGGGGGCGACCTTCTTCACCGCCTCGACGAAGGGAGCGAGGCTGGTGAGCTGGGAGCCGATGTGCATCTGGGCGCCCTTGATATGAATGTGCGGGAAACGCGCGGCGGTCTCGTAGGCCGCGGCGGCGTGGGCGAGCGGAATGCCGAATTTGTTGTCCGACTTGCCGGTGGTGATCTTCGCGTGGGTGTGGGCGTCGACGTCGGGATTGATGCGGATGGCGATCGGGGCCTTCACGCCAAGCTTGCCGGCGACGTGGTTGATGCGGGCAATCTCGGGCTCGCTCTCCACGTGGAAGGCGAAGATGCCGTTCTTGAGCGCGAGCTCGATCTCGGCCTCGGTCTTGCCCACGCCGGCGAAGACGGAGCGCTTGATGTCGCCGCCGGCGGCGAGCACGCGGCGGACTTCGCCACCGCTGACGAGGTCGAAACCGGCGCCGAGGTTCGCGAAATGACGCAGGATCGCGAGAGATGAGTTGGCCTTCATCGCGTAGCAGATCTGGAGGTCGAGGCCCTTCAGACCGGCGGCGAGGCGGGTGTAGTTGTCCGCCATGGTGGCGGAGCTGTAAACGTAGGTGGGCGTGCCGTATAGACGGGCGATCTCGGCGAGGTCGACGCCTTCGCATTGGAGGTTCTGGCCGGCGTAGCGGAAGTGGTGCATGGCGGAGCTTCGGAAAACGATAAACGCGGGTGAAAACCTCGAACTTGGCGGGTTTCGCCTTGCGAAGACCACCCAAATTTCGCGGTCTCCTGCCTCAGAAACCAGACCGATGCTGCGCCTGCTCACAAATTTGTTCCGTCGTCCCGCGATCCGAATGGGTCGGGTGGACAACGCGCGCATCCGGCGGACGGCTATTCGCAACGCCCAGTTCGTGAGCTTCGTCGACGCCAGCGGATGCTTTGCCGCGCGTCGGCCGGACCGCTTTGATCGTAAACTTCGCTTTCAGAAGCTGGTGCGCGCCGCCGTCACCTTGGCGGGCGCGGGCGGGTTGGGATGGGTCGTGTTGGAGAGCGCAAAGGCGATCTCGCAGTTTTGATTCCCAGGACGAGGGGTCGTGGTGCCCGAATAACCGCGGGTGCAAAAAAGCCGGGCCCTCGCCAAGGAAAGCCCGGCCTCAGGAATTTCGAGGGGAGTGCGTCGGCGCTCAGCCCTTGAGCATTTCGACGACGGCGGCG
>JBDLWD010000209.1:0-3949 GCA_039804465.1 Verrucomicrobiota bacterium
TTCCTGCACATTGACACCGGCTCGCACTACCGCGCCCTCACCGCCGAACTGCTTCGCCTCGGCGTGGCCGCGAGCGATCCGGCCGCGGTGGAGCGCGCCCTCCCCGGGCTCGCCCTCGGCAGCGAGGTCGAAGGCCGCCGAGCGGCGATCACCGTAAACGGCCGCCTCGTGCCGGACGCCGAGCTGCGCGCCCCGGCGGTGAACGCCGCCGTGTCCCACTTCGCCGCGATCCCGGCGGTGCGCGCCGCCCTGCTCGCCTACCAGCGCGACCAGGCCCGCATCGGCAGCGAAAACGGCTTCGCCGGACTCGTCATGGAGGGCCGCGACATCGGCACGGTCATTTTCCCCTCGGCCGATTTCCGCTTCTTCCTCCACGCCGACCCGGAGGAGCGCGCCCGCCGCCGCGCCGCCGAGGGCCAGCAAGACTCCATCGCCGAACGCGACCGCCTCGACAGCTCGCGCAAGACCGCCCCGCTCGTCTGCCCGCCCGGCGCGACCGACATCGACTCCACCTTCCTTTCGCTGGACGAGGTCGTGGAACGCGTCTCCGCGACGATCGCCGCGCGACTCGCCGCCGCCTGAGTCATCCGCGCTCCCGACTTCGCATGAAAACCCCCGTTCGCCCCTGCGGTTTTCCCCAGACCGGAATGGATCCGCTGTATGGCCTTTGCCACTACATGATAAACTGCGCCCACGAGGCTCTTTTCCGCGGCGAGGTCGCCGGCCTGGAAAATCTGCCGGGCGACGGCGCCTTCCTCGTGGCGGCCAACCACGCCAGCCACCTCGATCCGCCCTTCACCGGCGCGGTGATGCCCCACCAGATGGCCTTCTTCGCCCGCAAGTCGCTCTGGAAACCCGGCCTGGCGTCGTGGTGGATGGACGGCGTGGGCGCCATCCCCGTGGACCGCGATGGCTCGGACCTCGCCGCGATCAAACGCGTGCTCGGCACGCTCGCCGCGGGCCGCCCCATCGCCCTCTTCCCCGAGGGCACGCGCTCGCCCGACGGCCGCCTGCAGCCCGCCAAAGCCGGCGTGGGGCTCATCGCCTGCAAAACCGGCGTTCCGGTCGTGCCCTGCCGGATTTTCGACAGCCACCTCGCGCTCGGACGCGCCGGAGGTTTCCGTCCGGGCACTCCGATCGACATCGTTTTCGGCCGCCCGCTGGCGCCCGCCGACTACGACCGCAAGAGCGACGGCAAGGAACGTTACCAGCGCGCAAGCGAACGCATCATGACGGCCATCGCCGCGCTGCCGCGTCCGGTCCGGCCCGTGGTGTAAGCCGGGAAAAGCGTCTGCGGGTGTTTTTTCCCACGCGCGGCCTTGCGCGGGAATGCAATGTGCATTGGTTCTCTTTGTCAGCGATAGCGGCCGCGTTTCTTTTTCCGTCAGCGCAGGTTTTTCGGCTTAACAGCCCGACAGAGGTCAGGGTTCGAGACAGGTAGGGATCGGCCTTAGGGTCGGTCGAATCGTCCGCACTTCCAACCCATCGGTGCAAAGGCACCCGCAACGAAAGGATCATAGCCATGAATCTCTCGCAATTGCTCGCCTCCCGCCCCGCCCTCTTGCGGCAGGCCACCTTGGCCAACGCCGCCTTTGCCTACAACGTGCTGCACGGCCTCGGCCGTCGCATAGAAACCAATCGTATCGGCGGTCTGGTCCGCCTGCTTGCCGTGGATCCGTCGGTCGAACGCTACGCGCCGCAACTCATCGCCCTGTATGGTAGTCAGGCCGTTCTCGACGAACATTTTGACGAGGCCGATCTCTTGCGACTGGCCGACGCCTTGGTGTTTGTCTCCACCACCCCAGCAACCGATTTTGATTTTCGACTCGAAGATATGTTTTCCCGCTACGGTCCTGCGCTGCGCTCCGCCCTGCAAGCGGCAGGAGTGGAGTTGAGCGACGAACTGAACTTTCCAGACCGAAGAACCTGAGCCAAATGGGCGGGGCGAAAACATATAAACCTGCACGCACGCTCTCGACGCATTATATTGGCGGGTATAAAAAAGCGCCCCCAGCTTAAAAGCCGGAGGCGCTTTGGTAAATTAAGCGATCAACCCGAGCGATAAACTCAAACCGCGGCGGGCGCCTCGGCGGGAGCTGGAGCAGGGGCGGCGGCCGGAGAAGCGGAGCGGGCCTTCACCAGACCGAAAGCCTTTTTGATATTTTGCACGCTAGGCAGTGAAATACCCAGTGTATTTGCGATCTCTTGACCGGTCTTGCCTGCCTCCGCCAGAGCCTTCACCTGGGCTTTAACCTCGTCGGTGATCTTGGCGCGCTTACCCTTGGCGGCCTTCGCCTTGGGGGCTTTGGCGGCGGCTTTGCCACCCTTGGCTGCCTTGCCACCTTTGCCGTAGGCGCCCTTAACGGCCTTGAGGAAAGCATTGAGGTTATCGTAGCCGAAATCGGCGGGAAGCTTAGCCAGAGCGGCGATGCGGTCGGCGGAAAGCTTGGCTTCGGCGGCGGCGATATCCGCCTTGGCTTTTTCAATTTTGGCGAGTTGTTCGTTAAACATAGCGGCCTCTGTAAAACCCTTCACCTCTCCGCCATCAAGCGCATAGAGCACCTCAAGGCGATTTTTTATTCTATATACAACGACATGGGCCACACCCATCAAACCCCGCACCTACTCGATACCGCCGACCGCAAAGCCTACTCGCACCGACTTCTTAAACACAAAAACTTGCGCGTAAGCGATTTGGAAAGGCGGTAAAGCCAGGCATAATAGCTCCTTCATCGGACACCACATCCCATCAACGGCTCGGAGTAGTGATAACCAGCCCGGTAAATACCCGAAAGTGAGTGCGGAAAATCGCCGGTTTATTGAACCGGAGAGGCAAGCGCGGCAGAGAAGGAGCCCGCCTTTGGGTCAGATTCTCGGCATCGTGTGGGCCAAGCCGGTGGAAATGACAATAAAAAGGGCGGACCTTGGCGGGCCCGCCCAGAACAAAGCAGATATGTAATCCGGATTTAGAGGCCGCGGGCGGCCGCGACGACGGCCTCGGCGGTGATGCCGAGTTCCTTCATCACGGTGCCGCCGGGGGCGCTGATGCCGAAGCGGTCGATGCCGACCACCTTGCCGTCGAGGCCGACGAATTGATACCAGAGACCGGTGACGCCAGCCTCGATGGCGACGCGCTTGCGGCAGCCGGAGGGCAGCACGCTCTCGCGATACTCGGCGGACTCGCGCTTGAAGCGCTCGAAGGAGGGCATCGAGACAACGCGCACGCCCGCGCCGAGCTGCTTGGCGGCGGCGACGGCGAGCGAGAGCTCGGTGCCGGTGGCGAGGAGGATGTGGGTGAGCTCGGCGGTCTCGCGGATGGCGACATAGCCACCCTGCTGCGCGCCGGCGCGACGAGCCTCGACCGGGATCTCGTTGAGAATCGGCATGGCTTGGCGCGAGAGCGCGAGGAGGGTCGGGCCGTCCTGGCGACTGAAGGCGGCGGCGAAGGCGCCGGCGGTCTCTTCCGGATCGCCGGGGCGGATCACGTCGAGGTTCGGGATGACGCGGAGGCCGGAGACGGTCTCGACGGGCTGGTGAGTCGGGCCGTCCTCGCCCACGCCCACGGAATCGTGGGTGTAGATGTAGGTGACGGGCAGCTTGCACAGCGCGGCAAGGCGCATGGCCGGGCGCGAGTAGTCGGCGAAGACGAGGAAGGTCGCGATGGAGGGCTGGAAAATGCCGTCGTAGGCGAGACCGTTGGCGATGGCGGCCATGGCGTGCTCGCGGATGCCGAAGCGAATGTTGCGACCGGCGCGATTGGCGACCTCGAAGTCTTTGTCGGAGGCGATGTAGTTGAGCGTGGATCCGTAGAGGTCGGCGGAGCCGCCGATGAGGAGGGGCAGCTTGGCGGCGAGGGGCTGGAGCACCTGCTGGCCGGCGGCGCGGGAGGCGAGCTTCACGTCCTGGGCGAAGGCGGGCACGGCTGCGAGCAGCTCCTCGGCGGTGACGG
>JBDLWD010000210.1:0-3955 GCA_039804465.1 Verrucomicrobiota bacterium
CGCCGCCGTCGGGACGAATGGCGACGGAGGGGTTGTTGACGGCGAGGGAATCGGGGGCGGAGGGATCGGCGCTGACGTCGATGAGCGGCTGGTCGAAGCGCGTCCAAGGTCCGGCGGGGGAGTCGGCGACGGCTACGCCTATGCGCTGGCTGTTGCGATGCTGCCAGTTCAGCCACTGGGCCTTGGCGCGGTCGCCGGTGTTGGCCATGTAGTAAAGGTAGAACTTTTTTCCGATGCGCAGAACCGTGGGGTTGTGGGTGCATTTGCCGTCCCAGTATTTCACGTCGCGCTCGGGGAGGACGACGTCGGCGTGCTTGAACGGACCGTAGGGCGAGTCGCTGACGGCGCGGGCGACTTCGGAGTGGGTGACCCAGGCGTTGTGGCCGAGGGCGCGCGGCCAGCGCGAATAGAACATGTGGTATTTGCCGTCGTCGCCCGCCACGACGGAGCCGCACCAGATGTTGTAGACCGGGTCGCTGAAGATGGAGGTTTCCCGGAGCGGCTGGAGCCATTTGGAGGCGTCGGGCACGGAGACGGACGAGGCAGAGGAGACGGGCGAGGAGGACATGGCAGTGGCGGCGGTAGAGGCGAGAGGGATGGCGACGTTGGTGGAGATGCGGCCCTTGATCTTGTATCCGTCGGCGGCGCCGAAAAGGGCGACGGGCTCGTCGCCTTCAAGGAGGAGAGCGGGGCGCTCGAGCTTGGTGATGCTGCGGGTGCCGTCGGCGAAGGCGTAGCTTTTTCCGATGACTTTAGGATGGTCGGCGGGGCGCCAGTTCAGGCCGTCATCGGACTGGAACATGGCGATGCCGCCGCCTTCGCCGGTGAAGTGACCCACGACATCGCGGGCAACGGCGTAGTAGCGGTTGCCGTGCGTTTTGCTGAACCAGATGAAGGGATCCTCGGCCAGCATCCAGTGCGCCGACGCATCGGGGCTGTCGGCCTCAAAGATGCGCCCCGGGGTTTTCACATAAGGGCCCCCGGGAACGGCGGCGAGGGCGGCACCGTAGCGGACCTTTCCGCCCATGGGTTTGCCCGGTGCCATCGCGACGGCCTTGTAAAGCAGCACGATTCCGCCGTCAGGACGAACGGCCGCGGCGGGATTGGTGACGCAGAGGGAGTCGAAGGCCTTGGGGTCGGGGCTCACGTCCACGATGGGCTGGTCGAAACGTTTCCAGGGACCGGCGGGGGAATCAGCGACGGCGAGTCCGATGCGCTGATGATTGCGATGCATGGGGTAATCCTTCCCGTCGCCGTAGTTGCCCATGTAATACAGATAATATTTTCCGTCGGGGTGGCGGAGCAGGTTGGGATTATGGGTGGCGTCGCCGTCCCAATATTTTTTACCGGTGGCGGGATTCAGGCCGCGGGCGGGAAGGGCGACGTTGACGTGGTGGAAAGGGCCGAAGGGCGAGTCGGCGACGGCGTAGGCGATTTCGGAGCGGAGGGCCCAGCCGGGGGCGAAGCCGACCGAGACGGGCCAGCGGGAGTAGAGCAGGTGGTATCTGCCGTCGTCGCCCTTAACCGGCGCGCCGCACCAGACGAAGAAGCCGGGTTCGCCGAATTTGGCGGACGCGGGGATGGGTTGAATCCGCGCACCCAGATCCAGCGAAGGCGTGGCGGCGGTGAGCGCGGAGACCTGGGCCAGGGCCAGCGCGAGGAGGAGGACGATGGATCGCATTGTGAAATCAGAGATCGAGTTTGGCGATTTGGCCGAGGTAACCGAAGCCGTAGGAGGCGGTGAGCGTGTCGCCGGGTTTGATCTGAATCGCGCCGTCAGAGGGATGGAGGGCGGAGGCGTTCAGTTTGACGCGGGCGGAGAAGTGGCGGGAGTTCTTGGACTCCTCGGTGACGACGATGGTTTCGCGGTCGCCGGAGGCGGTGACGACGGTGACGGCGCCGGATTCCTCCCGATCGTATTCGAAGTCGAGCGGGGCGAGGAGGCGGATGACAAGCTCGTCACCCTGGCGCGTGAGCGTGAGGGTGGACTCGGAGCGGGCGAGGTAGGCGAGGCTCAGATTGAACGGCGTGTTGTGCTGGATCCAGCCCTCGGTCCAGCCGACGTTTCCGGCGGCGGGGTTGAAGGGGAAGTGCTGGTTCTTCGGGCTGCCGTCGATGACGAAGCGGGCCTCCTCGAGGCGGCCGATGCCGCCGACATAGAAGGAATACCAGCCGTGTTCGACGCCTTCGAGTTCACGGGGGGCATCGTAGGAGAAGTGGCGGCCGGTCGGATTGCGGCCAAACATGGCGTCGAAGTGGGACCAGGCGATCTGCTCGAGGCGGGCCGCCGCGGTCTGGTCGGTGATGAAAGGTTTGACGGCGAAAATGGCGGCGGGGAGTCCGACGACGTTGCCAGGCTCGTTCCACATGGTGGGTTTTTCGCCCATGGGGGTCCACTGGTTCGGGGCGTCGCCGAGCTTGCGGAAGTCCCATAGATTGCCGGACCGGCGGATGACGACGGCGGCCCATTCGTTGAGCTTTGGGGCAAGGCCCTTGGGGGCGCTGGCGGGGTATTCGGCCAAGAGGTGGGAGAGACCGGTGACGGTGATGAACTCGCTCATGCGCTGGCCCTTGGTGGTGAGCGGGTTGTTCCAATCGAGGTTGGCGATCATCCATTCGGCCTGGCGCACGGCGGCGTCGAGATAACGAGCGGCGTCCGGGCGGCCTTCCCGTTTGGCGACCTCGTGCATGAGGAGGTTGGGCTGGACGGAGAACCCGGGCGGGTAGGCGCCCTTGGTGTTGCCGATCTTGCTTTTGAGGGAGAGCAGGTCGTGCTCGCTGCTTTCGTCGTAAGGATACTTGTGGTCGGCGACGGGGTTGGACCAGGTGGCGAATGCAAAGTCGCGCACGACCTCGTAGTTTTGGGCGGGCAGGTAGTCTTTAAGGACGGGCCAGGCGTAGAGGAAGTAGGCGAGCTGGGACTTCATCAGCTCGTGGGTGGTGTTTTGGGTGACGATGATGTCCGCGCCCCAGTGGATCAGTTTGACGATATCGGGAGCGTCGGCGGCGGGGGGCTGGAGTTTGCCCCAGAGTTTGGGATTGGAAGGCGCCTCGTAGATGATCTGGCGAGGCAGGCGGGCGTAGGCGGACGGATTGGAGAGCCACTGGGGAACCAGGGTGTGGAGTTCCCAGCCGAAATGGTGGTCGTCGCGCCAGCCGTAGGAGCCGACGCATTTGCGACGGTCGTTGCCGACGTAGTGGCGGCTATCGATCATGAAATCGACGGTCCGCTGGGTGGTGATGCGTTCAAGCCACCAAGGGCCGACGCGGAAGGGGACGGAGACGAGATCGCCGACTGCGACGATGTAATCGCGTTGGTCGTCCGGCTCGAAGGCGGTGAAGTCGCCGATCTGGTCGCGCACGACTCCGGCAAAGAGCGAGGAACCGCCCGCGGCGGGGCGAATCTCAAAGCGGGAACCGTCGGTCGCGTTGGGAACAGTGAAGCGCTTGGGGGCGCCGGCGTTGAAGCCGCTCTGATTGAGGAATATTTTAAACGGGGCCGCCAAGGGATCGGACGCGGCGCGGCCGACTGGCAAAGGGGGAACATTACCGACCGATGCCGGCCAAAGGGCGACCTCGGCCACGCGGGCGATGTTTTCCGGGGTTTTGGTGATCCAGATGCGGAGCTTGGTGGTGGTGACCGCGACGGTATCGTCGAAGGCGAGGGACACGGCGGTGGCGCGGTTGCCGGTCACGGTCGCGGAGGGGACATCGACCCAGGTGCCGTCGCGCCAGAATTGAACAGTGAAGTCGGTCAAGGCCGACGATCCGCCCGCACCGGAGTAGAGGTGGAGGCCGGCGAGCGTCGTGGTCCCGGCGAATTCGAATTGGAGCCAGTGTGGGCGAGGTGAAGGTTCGCTCAACCAGCGGGAGGTGTCGCGGATGTCGCCGTCGAGCACCTTGGCGGGGATGTTGCCGTTCCACGAACTGTCGGCGGTGACGGCGGACGGGACGA
>JBDLWD010000211.1:0-2930 GCA_039804465.1 Verrucomicrobiota bacterium
CCGCCGAGCCTGGTTTCCGCACGGTTTACAACTACCTGCGCATCACCCCGCCCGGCGGTCCGACCATCCTCGTCGGCTTCACCTCCTGCCGTCGCTTCCACGGCAAACTCAACATCAACGCCGACCGCCTCCAACTTGTCGCCATCACCGAAAACTTAACCCTCCTCCCTGGTGCTCGCTGGGAAATGGAAGAGCTCTTAGTCGCCCAAGCTTTCTCCTCCGCCACCGCGCTCAACACCTTCGCCGCGCACATCGAGACGCACCACCCGCGCCTCCCCTGGCCCGTCGCCCCCAACGGCTGGTGCTCATGGTATGCCTATTACCAAAACATCAGCTCCGAGCGCATCCTCGCCAACCTCGCCACCCTCAAAAACCACGCCCCGCAGCTTCACTACATCCAGATCGACGACGGCTACCAGCCGTGGATGGGCGACTGGCTTGACTCCACCGATAAATTCGTCGGCGGCGTGCAGCCCGTGATTCGTTCCATTCGCGATTCCGGCTTCGAACCCGCCATCTGGGTCGCCCCCTTCATCGCCAGTCCACAGTCCCGTCTCTTCCGCGAGCATCCCGAATGGTTCGTTCGCGGCACGGACGACCGCCCGCTTCGCAGCGACAAGGTCACCTTCGGCGGCTGGCGCCAGGGGCCCTGGTATATGCTCGACGCCACTCACCCCGAAGCCCGCGCCTACCTAGAACACGTCTTCCGCACCCTGCGCTCCTGGGGCTGCACTTACTTCAAACTCGATGCCAATCTCTGGGGTGCCTTCCCCGCCGGTCGCCGCCACGACCCGCAGGCCACCAGCGTCGAGGCCTACCGCGCGGGCATGGACGCCGTTCGACGCGGCGCCGGCCCCGACTCGCTTCTGCTCGCCTGCAACCAGGCCTACTGGCCTTCGCTTGGCACCGTGCACGCTTCGCGCACCTCCTTCGACATAGGCCGCGACCTCACCACGTTCCGCCGCGTCGCCCGCCAAAATCTCCTGCGCAACTGGATGAACGACCGTCTCTGGTGGAACGATCCCGACTGCCTGCTCATCCCCGACGTCACGCCTTCCGCCTCCGCCGCCTCCGGCTTCGAAGCCGGCCCTACTTTTTCCCGCCAAAAGAAAATCGCGCCCGACCATTTCGCTTTTCACGCCGCCGCCACCTACGCCAGCGGCGGCATGATCCTCTCCGGCGACGCCGTGGTCGATTACTCCCCCGCACAGTGGAATCTCCTCCACCGCGCCCTCGCCCGCCCGCCCCTCGCCGCCCGCTTCGCCGACGACCGCCTCGAGGTCGGCGTCATCGACGAACCCACCCGCCGTGTCGTCGTGCTCCTAAACTGGGACGACACCCAAGCCACCCGCCGCGTCCCCGTCTCCGACCGCTTCCGCAACACCGCCGTCCGCGTGACCGATTTCTGGACCGACCGTGTCGTCTCCACCGACCTTCGCGGCGACATGGACCTCGTCCTCCCGCCCGGCGGCGGCCGCGTCCTCGTCCTTGAAAAAGAGTCCGCCGCTCCGGCCCGCTGACAACCCGCACTCCCCTTCATCCGCCTACCCAATGCGCTCACTAGCTCGCGTATCCCGGCTCCTTCTGGCCACCAGTCTTCTTCAACTTCCTCCGTGCGCTTTTTCCCAAACACGGGGAGCGGACGCCGCCGCCAACTTCGCCGACACCGAACAGCTCCGCCAGGAACGTCTCGGCTGGTGGCGAGAGGCGAAGTTTGGGCTCTTCATCCATTGGGGCGCCTACGCCATTCCCGCCCAGGGCGAATGGTATATGTCCCAGAAAAAAGTCTCCCTCGTCGACTACGCGAAACACGTCGCCGCCTTTAACCCGGTGAAGTTCGACGCTAAGGCCTGGGCGCGCATCGCCAAGGACGCCGGCATGAACTACGTCGTGCTTACCTCCAAGCACCACGACGGCTTCGCGATGTTCGACACCAAGGCCACCGACTACGACATCGTCGACGCCACACCCTTCAAGCGAGACGTCGTCCGCGAACTCGCCGCCGCCTGCCGCGCCGAGGGCCTCCGCTTCGGCGTCTATTACTCGCACGGCCAGGACTGGCGTCACCCCGGCGGCGGCAACATCGGCCAGTGGGACCCCGCCCAGGCCGGCGATCCGGAAAACTACATCGACTCCATCGCCATTCCCCAGGTGCGCGAGTTGCTCAACAACTACGGCCCCCTCGACCTTTTCTGGTGGGACTCTTCCGTCGGCCTCTGGTCCCCCAAGCACCCCGCCCGCGCCGCGCGCCTCTACGAGGAGTTCAAACCGTTCCCGAATATCGTCATCAACAACCGCCTCTACGACGCCTATCGCGACCGCCAGTTTCATCCCGAATACTGGCAACCCGTCTCCCCGCTCGAACGCTTCATCCGCGGCGACTACGCCACGCCCGAGAGTTCCATACCGGGCCCGGTTACCGAGGGCATCGACTGGGAATCCTGCCTCACCCTCAACGGCATGTGGGGCTACAAACCCAAGGGCGAACGCGTCATGCCGCCCGCCGAGGTCGTGCGCAGTCTCGTCGATATCGTGAGCAAGGGGGGCAACCTCCTCCTCAACGTCGGCCCCGACCCCGAGGGCGTCATCCCGCCCGCCCATGTCGAGAGTCTTCGCGTAGCCGGCGAGTGGATACGCGCCAACGCCGAGGCCGTTTACGGCGCCGGTCGCACGCCTTTCGGCGACGAGCTCGGCTACTTCAGCGCCATCAAGCCCAGCCACCACGGGGAGCGCGCCTTCGTCCCCGCGCCCGAGTGGCGCGCCACCTCCAAACCGGGCAAGATTTTCGTCCACCTCTTTCAGTGGCCGGAAAAGAGCTGGCAAAATCGCCGCACCTTCCACCTCCCGCTGCCGTCCGCCCCCATCCGCTCCGTTTACCTTCTCGGCGATCCCGCACGCCAGCCGCTCAAGCTCAGCCTCAAGCGCGACCA
>JBDLWD010000212.1:0-15880 GCA_039804465.1 Verrucomicrobiota bacterium
GCGGCCTCGAGGACGGCGCGGGCCTGCATGCGGGTGATCTCGGGATACTTGATGCCGAGACGGCAGCCGCGGAAGCCGAGCATGGGGTTGAACTCGTGCAGCTCGTGCACGCGGGCCATGATCTTCTCGACGCTGATGCCGAGCTTGCGCGAGAGGTCCATCTGCTGCTCCTTGGAGTGGGGCAGGAACTCGTGGAGGGGCGGATCGAGGAAGCGGATGGTGGCGGGGAAGCCCTTGAGCGCCTTGAAGATTCCGTGGAAGTCGTCGCGCTGGTAGGGGAGGAGCTTGGCGAGGGCGGCCTCGCGGGCCTCGAGGTTGTCGGCGAGGATCATCTCGCGCATGGCGTCGATGCGATCGCCCTCGAAGAACATGTGCTCGGTGCGGACGAGGCCGATGCCGACGGCGCCGAAGGCGACGGCCTGGCGGGTCTGCTCGGGCGTGTCGGCGTTGGTGCGGACGCTCAGCTTGGTGGCCTGCGAGCACCACTTCATGAGCTGCACGTAGTTCTTGAACTTCTCGGTGGACTGGGCGGCTTTGTCGCCGTTGAGCAGACCGGAGATGATCTCGGAGGGGGCGGTCTTGACCTGGCCGGCGTAGACGAGACCGGAGGTGCCGTCGATGGAGAGGAAGTCGCCTTCCTTGAATACGTGGCCGTCGATGGTGGTGGTCTTCGCGTCGTAGTCGATCGCGACGCCGGCGGCGCCGCACACGCAGACCTTGCCCATCTGGCGGGCGACGAGGGCGGCGTGGGAGGAAACACCACCGCGGGCGGTGAGGATGCCTTCGGCGGCGATCATGCCGCGGAGGTCTTCAGGGGAGGTCTCGACGCGGACGAGGAGAACCTTCTCGCCCTTCTCGGCGGCGACGACGGCGCGGTCGGCGTTGAAGTAGATCTTGCCGGTGGCGGCGCCGGGGCCGGCGGGGAGGCCGGTGGCGATGACCTTGGCCTTCTTGACCTCGGCGAGGTCGAAGATGGGGGCGAGGAGCTGCTCGAGCTGGTCCGCCGGGTTGCGAAGAACGGCGGTCTCCCAGTCGATGAGCTTCTCCTTCACCATGTCGGCGGCGAACTTCAGCGCGGCGGCGGCGGTGCGCTTGCCGTTGCGCGTCTGGAGCATGAACAGCTTGCCGTCCTGGATGGTGAACTCGACGTCCTGAACGTCCTTGAAGTGCTTCTCGAGCGTGGCGCGGACCTTGAGGAGCTCGGCGTAGCTCTTGGGCATGACGTCCTTGAGCTTGAGCACGGGCTCGGGGGTGCGAACGCCGGCGACGACGTCCTCGCCCTGGGCGTTGACGAGGAACTCGCCGTAGAACTCGTTGACGCCGTTGGCGGGATTGCGGGTGAAGGCGACGCCGGAGCCGGAGGTCTCGCCGGTGTTGCCGAAGACCATGGCCTGCACGTTGACGGCGGTGCCCCACTCGGCGGGGATGTTATACTTGCGGCGATAGACGATCGCGCGGTCGTTCATCCAGGAGCCGAAGACGGCGCCGGCGGCGCCGCGGAGCTGGTCCCAGGGATTGTTCGGGAAGGCTTTTCCGGTGCGCTCCTTCACGAGGGCCTTGAAGCGCTTGATGAGCTCCTTCTGGTCGTCGGCGGTGAGCTTGGAGTCCTCGATCTCGCCGTGATACTTCTCGTGCTTGAAACCTTCGATGACGGTTTCGAACGGCTCGTGGTCCTCGCCGGCGCGCTTCTGCACGCCGAGCACGACGTCTCCATACATCTGGATGAAGCGGCGGTAGCAGTCGTAGGCGAAGCGGGAGTTGCCGGTGGCCTTCTCGAGGGCAACGACGGTGTCGTCGTTGAGGCCGAGGTTGAGGATGGTGTCCATCATGCCGGGCATGGAGTCGCGGGCGCCGGAGCGGACGGCGACCAGAAGGGGCATGCCGGAGGTGGCGCCGAACTTGGTGCCCATGATCTTCTCCATGTTGGCAACGCCGGCCTCCATCTGGGCCTGGAGAGAGGCGGGGTAGGTCTTCTTGTTGGCGTAGTAGTAGGTGCAGACCTCGGTGGTGATGGTGAATCCGGGGGGCACGGGGAGACCGATGCGGGTCATCTCGGCGAGGTTGGCGCCCTTGCCGCCGAGGAGGGCCTTCATAGTGCCGTCGCCGTCGGCTTTGCCGGCGCCCCAGGTGTAGACGTATTTGGGGCCCTTGCCGGACTTGGCGGCAGGGGCGGATTTCTTGGCGGCGGAAGGCTTGGCCTTCGCGGCGGGTTTCTTGGCGGTGGATTTGGCCATGGATGTGGTGGGTCTAGGGAAGGTGTGGACTTGTTTGCGGCGCCCGGGGTTGGACGCGCAAAGGCGTGAGAAAAGACGGCGCGGAGGCGGGGTGTCAACGGCGCGCCCGAGGGATGGCCTGGAAATGCCCCGCCGCCGGAAAACGCCCGCCCGGGCGCCTGTTCCGCGAGGTAGGGGTTGAAAAGCGCGGACGGGCGGGCTTGCTCGGCGACCTGTGAACGCCAATCGCCCGCCAACCGACGACGCCTACGACCTCGACCCGGAAGAGGACGCAGCCGAGCTGGATCCGCGGGAAAAGCCGATGGGGTTCTTGGAGCATCTGGAAGAACTGCGCTGGACGCTGGTCAAATGCGCCATCGCCTTTGCGATCGCCGCCGGTCTGGTTGGTTTTTTCCTCAAGGAATTCAACGACGTGCTGCTTTGGCCGCTGCGTCACGTGCAGGCCGAAAACGCCGAACTGAAGCTCGAGCTGACAACGCGCAGTGTAATGGAGAGCTTTGGCATCATCATCCAGCTTTGCGGCTTCGGCGGCCTGGCGCTGGCCGCGCCTTTCATGCTCATTTTCGCCGGGCAGTTCGTCGCGCCCGCCCTGACCCAAAGGGAGCTGAAACTGGTCCTGCCAACGAGCGGCAGCGCCTTCGTTCTCTTCCTACTGGGTGCCGCCTTCGGGTTTTTCCTACTCGTGCCAAGCACACTGCGCGTATCGCTGGAGATAAACAACCTGCTCGGCTTCGCGCCGATGTGGACGCCAGACAGCTACTACTCGCTGCTCACCTGGCTGGTGCTCGGCGTGGGCGCCGCGTTCGAGTTCCCGCTGCTTATCGTGATGGCGGTGCACTTCGGGCTGTTGAGAGTGCAAACGCTCCGCCGCTACCGGAGGCACTCCATCGTGGGCATCTTCCTGATCGCCGCGGTGGTCACGCCGACGCCGGATCCGTTTACGCAGTGCCTCTTCGCGGCGCCTCTCTACGTTCTGTTTGAACTCGCCATCATCGTGGGCGCCCGCGTGCAAGCCAAGCGCGAGGCCAGGCTGGCGGCGGAGGGATAACAAATTCCCCGCCCTGCTCTCCCCCTTGGCTAAACCGCGAACGGGTTGTGCGCCCGCTCGTGGGCGATGGTGGTGAGGGGTCCGTGGCCAGGGGCGACGACCGTGGATGGCGATAAATCGCGCAGAACTCGCGCAACCTGCTCGCGCAAACGACGCCCGCAAAAATAGCCTCCCCCGACGGAGCCGGCGAAAAGCAGGTCGCCGCTGAGCAACAAGGGCGCGGCGTGGGGCGCACGAGGCGCACGAACAAGGTAGGCGTTGTGCGCCTCGGCGTGTCCCGGGGTGGCCAGGGTCTCGATGGTGTAGCCGGCGCATTCCATGCGCGAACCGTCGCCCAGGCCGGCGGCGCCGGGAACCGACGCGCCCAAGGGGGCGAACACCGGGGCCGAGCCGAAAAGCCGCCGCACCTCGGCCAGCGCGCCCGTGTGCTCGGCCTCGGCGTGGGTGAGAAAGACCGCGGCGAGCCGGGTCACCCCGGCGGGCCACACGCGACGCAAACGCGCAGGATCCGGCCCGGTGTCGAAAAGAACGCCCTCTCCGCTCCGGCAGTCGGTCACGACGTAGGCGTTGGCCGTGCCCAGCCCATGCGGCGCGCGCAGGGGGTGGAGGCAAAAAGGCAGGCCGGAGACCACGGGCAGCGGGTAACGGCCGGAGGCGATCTCGCGCAGCCCGGCCGGCGCGAGCCCGAGCGCGCCGGCGAGAAGATCAACATCCGCGGGCGCGAGCTCCTCGTAACGATAATCGAGGGCATCCCGTATCTTTTCCGCGGATACGGCGCAGCGCGCCGAGAGCGCCTCGGCGCCGAGGCCGGCAAGACGCATCGCCTTCTCGAGCACGTCGCCCAGCTCGTCTTCCAGCGGTGCCTGTTCGATGACCATGCGGCCGATTGAAACGCGCGGACCGGCCAATGTCGAACGGCCAAATGGCCTGCGGTGCGGCCGCGCGGAACTTTGGCTTGGATTTTTAGGCGGGGGGCGGGCAGGGTGCGCGTTTTCCCGCACCCACCATGGACGCCTCCCAACAAGAGATTCTCGACATCTTCACCCGCACGCGCGCGCTGCTGCGCGGCCACTTCGTGCTGCGCTCCGGCCTGCACAGCGGGCACTATTTCCAGTGCGCGCAGGTATGCCAGGACATGGGCGCGGTGGAGCGTCTGGCGGAGCTGCTGGTCGCGAAGCTGAAGGCGACGGGCGGCCTGGATTTCACGACCGTGCTCGCGCCTGCGATGGGCGGCCTGGTGATCGGCCAGGAAGTGGCCCGCCGCGCCAAGTCGCGCTACATTTTCGCCGAGAAGGAAAACGACCGGCTGGTGCTGCGCCGCGGCTTCAAGTTCGCCCCCGGCGAGCGGGTGTTGATCGTCGAGGACGTGGTGACGCGCGGCGGCCGCGTGCTCGAGTGCCTCGACATCGTGCGCCAGGGCGGCGGCGAGCCTGTGGCGGTGGCCATGCTCGTCGACCGCAGCGCGGGAACGATGCGTTTCGACGTGCCGGCAATCTCGCTCCTGGAACTCAGTTTCCCAACTTACGAGGCGGACAAGCTTCCGCCCGAACTGGCCGCCCTGCCGGTGGAAAAGCCGGGCAGCTGAGAGATTGACCTTAATCGCAAAAAGCCCCGGCCGATGTGGCCGGGGTTTTTTGCGCCCGAGGCTGCAGCGCGTGCGGAGCGAACGCGGGCGGGGCGCGTTACTTCAAGGTGACCGCGATCGGCGAGAATACGCCGCGGGCGAAAACGATGAGCAAATTGCGGCCGGGGCGCAGCAGGTTGCGCGCATCCTCGAGCTCCGAGACTGGCTCGCGGTTGATCTCCACCACGACCATTCCGGGGGCCAGGCGCGAGGCGTAGGGCGAGTTTTCCGCGACCTCCGTGACGACCAGACCGGAGAGATCACGCGGAGCGCCAAGCTGGCGGCGCGCCTCGTCGTCGAGGGGCTTGGCGGTGACTCCGGGCAGCAGCTCGGCGGCGGACTCGGCGCCGGTGAGGCGGCCGAGCTCGACCTTGAGGGTGCGCTCCTTGCCGTCGCGCAAAACCCGCAGCTCGACGCCGGATCCGGGCAGCTTGGATGCGATGATGAAACGAAGCTCCTGCGGAATGGTCACGGGCTTGCCGTCGATGGCGACGACGACGTCGCTGCGTTTCAGGCCGGCCTTGGCGGCGGGGCTGTCCTTCGGGAGATTGGTGATGATCACGCCGCGCTGGTCTTTCTTCAGGCCGAGCGCCTCGGCGACCTCGGGCTTGAGCTCGTCGATCTGCACGCCGAGGTAGCCGCGCTGCACGGTGCCGGTCTCGACCAGGCTGGTAAGGATGGAGGATGCCAGATTGACGGGGATGGCGAAGCCGATGCCGATGTTGCCGCCGCCGCGCCCACCGGCGAGGATGGCGGAGTTGACGCCGACCAGGCGGCCCTGGGCGTCGACGAGGGCGCCGCCGGAGTTGCCCTGGTTGATGGCGGCGTCGGTCTGGATGAAGTTCTCATAGCCGCCGAGACGCTCGTTGGCGAGAATGCCGACCTGGCGGCCGGTGGCGGACACGATGCCCATGGTGACGGTCTGGCCCACGCCAAGGGGATTACCGATGGCGAAGACGAGGTCGCCGACGCGAAGCTTGTCGCTGTCGGCGAGCGTGACGAAGGGAAGATCGTCGGCCTCCACCTTGATCACGGCGACGTCGGTCTTCGGATCGGTGCCGATAAGCTTGGCCTCGAGTTCGCGGCCGTCGCCGAGGGCCACGCGCAGCTCGTCGGCCTCCTCGACCACGTGGTTGTTGGTGAGAATGTATCCGTTCTTCGATACGATCACGCCCGAGCCAAGGCCTTCCTGCCGGGATTCGCGCTCGGGAAAGCCGCCGTAGAACTGGCGAAGGAAATCGGGCACCTGAAGGCGCTCGCGAACAATCTTGGAGGAGTAGACGGAAACGACGGCCGGCTGCACCGGCGCGATCACATCGGAGTAGGAAGTGGCGCGGGCGTGGGGCGAAGGCGCGTCGAGGGGCGAGGCGTCGACCTTGAGATCGAGTTTGGCCTTGGCCTCGTCGGCACGGCAGGCAGGGAGAAGCGAGAAGCTGAACAACGCGAGGCCGGCGGCGGCCAGAAGTCGGGTATTCATGGCGGTGAAAGGAATACGAAATGACCCGCGCGCAAACCGGTAGGTTCCCCGATAACGCGCGTAAACCAATCCGCGCCGCGGATGGAATAGACCTGGGATGCGCGTCCCTTGGCTCAGAAACCCTTCACCTTGAAAAGGCTGGTGACGGATTCGTTGCTGTTGATGCGAACGATCGCCTCCGCGAGCAGAGGCGCCACGCTGAGCACGGTGATAGGGAGACCGCGGGTCTCGATGGGGATAGAGTTGGTGGTGATCAGCTCGTCGATGTGACCGCCGCCAAGGCGCTCGTAAGCCATCGAGCTTAGCAAGGCGTGGGACACCGCGGCGCGCACGGACTTCGCGCCGTTGGCGCGGAGAAGCTTGGCGGCGTTGACCAGGGTGCCGGCGGTTTCTGTGATGTCGTCGACGATGAGCACATCCTTGCCGACGACGTCACCCACGATGTTGACCGACTCGACCGTGGTGGCGGATGTCCGTTTTTTCCAAACCATGCCAAGACCGGTGCCGAGGGCGCCGGCGTAGGCGGCGGCCATCTTCATGCCGCCGACATCGGGAGAGCAGACCACTAGATTCTCGGCGCGGAAACGCTCGAGGTATTTGAAAATGACCGGCGAGGCGAAGAGGTGGTCGACCGGGATGTTGAAGAAGCCCTGAATCTGCTGCGAGTGCAGGTCCATCGTGAGCACGCGATGGGCGCCGGCCGAGGTGAGAAGATCGGCGACGAGCTTGGCGGTGATGGGCACGCGCGGCTGGTCTTTGCGGTCCTGGCGGGCGTAGCCGTAGAACGGGATGACGGCCGTGATGCGCTGCGCCGACGCGCGCTTGGCG
Source organism: Verrucomicrobiota bacterium (assembly GCA_039804465.1). Classification (GTDB taxonomy): domain Bacteria; phylum Verrucomicrobiota; class Verrucomicrobiia; order Opitutales; family Opitutaceae; genus IMCC26134_A. Next base: position 7,212 of record JBDLWD010000212.1, read on the forward strand.
GCGTCGATCATGATAAGCAGCTCCATCAGGTGATGGTTGGTCGGCGTGCAGGTCGACTGCACCAGGTAGATGTCGTGACCGCGGATGTTCTCGTTGATTTTGACGAACGACTCGCCGTCGGGAAAGGAGGTGACGGTCGCCTCCCCGAGCGGCACGCCCACGTGCTGGCAAATCTCCTCGGCGAGAGGGCGATTCGAGTTGCCGGAGAAAATCTTCAGGCGGGGAGCGGCGCTCATATTCTTTGGAAAAAGTCGAAAGGGTGACGACCCCGGGGCGGGCGGAAAGAAAATTTGCGCGCCCGCCTCTCGGCGAAAGCCGGGCGCGCCGGATGGGGCATTGGCGGAATCTTGAGCCGAGGCATGTCCGGAGAAGTTGGTTTTCACCCATGAAACCGGAGCCAAGCCGAGAAAAGAGCCGCCCGCAGCCTGGCCACTGGCGCCTTGCGCCCGCCCTTCACCCGGCGCACAGGCGGCGTCGATCATCCAATCATGCACATGAAAATCTCCGTCGACGAAAGGCAGCAGCCGCATTTCCCCTACGCCTCGGGCTCCGATCTTCCCGATCCCCCGGAAAAGCCATGGACCTCTCCCATACCGGACGAATGGCCCAGCCCGGCCCTTGCCGAAAGCATCGAGCGCGACCGTGAGTTTTGGACCGGAAAACGCGCCTTGATCACCGGCGCCTTCGGATTCGTCGGCGGCCACCTCTCGCGGGCGCTCCACGCGGCCGGGGCCCGGGTGACCGCCCTCGATTGCGACACCCGACCCGCCCACGGATCGCAAATCGACCTGGCCGGGCTGCGCGATCAACTGGAGGTCGTGGAAGCCGACATCACGGATCGGCCGCGTATGCACGACATCGTGCACCGCGGCCGCTTCGACTTCATTTTCCACCTAGCGGCGGGGGCCACCACAGTGGAAAAGGCGATGCACGATCCCTACGCCACCATCCTGGCCAACACCATGGGCTTCGTGAATCTTGCCGAGGCCGCCCGCCTCCTGCCGACGGATAAGCGCCCCGTGCTGCTGTATTCCTCAACTGACAAGGTCTACGGCGAATCCGAGGATCTGCCCTACGATGAGGAGAAATCCGAGCTGCGCGGCGTGGGCGTCTACGACGCCGCCAAGCTCGCCGCGGACATCTTCTCCTCCACCTACCACCAGGCGCTTGGCCTCGAGACCATCGTCCTGCGTATGTGCAATCTCTTCGGGCCTTACGATTTCAACACCGACTATCGGCTTATCCCGAAAGCCATGCGCGACATCTTCCGCGGCCACGACGCACCCGAACTCTATTACAGCAGCCTGCAACACCACCGTGACTACCTCTACGTAGAGGACGCCGCCCGCGCGTTCATGGCCCTGGCCCGAGAACCCAAGTGCCGGGGTCTGGTCTTCAACCTGCCCGGCGTGCACTACTCCCCCACCCCGGAGGTGTTGCGCGACGTGGTCGATATCGTGGCCAAGATGCAAGAAGACGCCCTGCGCTCAGGCGGAGACCCGAGCCTGGCCAATCTGATCTGGAGCCGCTACATTCGGCTCACCCACCCCGTCTCCGGCGTGGTGGCGATCTCCAAGCAGCACCTCAACGGCACCAAGATAAAGAGCGTCGCCGGATTCACCCCGTCGGTTTCCTTTCACGAGGGCCTGCGCCGAACCATCCTGTTTTATCTCTGGTATTTCCACCAGGCCGAGAAGAACAAAGGCGCATTCCACAGGCGCGGACTGCCTGAGGCCGACTCGCTGCTGACGGTGAGCGCAGGATGAACGCGCAGACCATGGACGTGAACTTCTGGCACGGACGGGAGGTGCTGGTGGTGGGCGGCGCCGGTTTTGGCGGCGCCCACCTGTGCGAAGCCTTGTTGAAACGCGAGGCGCGGGTGACCGTGCTCGATCGCGGCATCCAGCCGGACTCGTATCTGCGCCTCGCCGCGCTCGACGGCCGAATCGCGTTCGTCGCCGGCGACATTCGCGACGCCGGCGCGATGAAACTGCTCGTCGCACGGCTCGAGCCCGACACGGTCTTCCTCCTCGCCGCCCAGCCAATCGTCTCGATTTCCAACGCCCTCCCGCTCGAAACGGCCGAGGCCAACATCATGGGCACGTATCACCTGCTCGAGGCATGCCGGCTCTCGCGCCGCACGCGCCGGCTGGTCTTCGCCTCCTCCGGCGCCTACTACGGCGCCACCGACACCACCTCAGCCATCCCGGAGGACGCACCGCCGCTGCCGGCGGCCAACATCTACGCGCCCTCCAAAGTCGCGGCCGATCTCGCCGTGCGCAGCTACGCCCGAATCTACGGCCTGCAAACCGTAGTCTGCCGCTGGATGAACACCTACGGCCCGGGCGACACCAACTACACGCGGATCGTGCCCGTCACCCTGCGGCGGCTCCTGCGAGGCGAACGCCCGCTCATCGACGGCACGGATGGGAGCAACGTCCTCGAACTGCTCCACGTGCGCGACATGGCCGGGGGCTACCTCGCCGCCGCCGAGCATGCCGCAGAGCCGGGCGTGTGCGGCGAGGCCTTCAACTTCGGATCGGGCGCGCCGCTCAGCCTGCGCGAGGCGCTGGTCGAGCTCACGCGAGCGTGGAACGCCGTCACCGGCGAACGCGTGCCGGAGGATCCGATCATCACCGGCCCGCCCGTGCGCTCGGTGAAGTATCTCGACATCACGCGCGCCCGCGAACGCCTCCGCTGGAGTCCGTTCATCCAACTGTCCGAGGGCCTGTGCGAGACTGCGGCGTGGTATGCCCGCCACCGCGGGCTACTCGGGCTATGACGAAGAAAACGCGCGCGGCAAAACGCCGCGCGCGATCTCAGCGCCGCCCGCCGCGCGTGCCTCGCATGAGGCGGCCGGCGGGCTTGGGCGCGGCGGCCTCGGCCTGCGCCAAAGCCGTTTCATCAAAGAGCGCAGAATAGATGTAAGGAAAACCGTCGAGCTTCTTGCGCTCGATGCTGGCGCCGATGAAACGCTCGATCGAGCGGGCATCGCGCACGTCCTCCTCAGTGACGAGCGTGTAGGCGTCGCCCGTGGTCTGGGCGCGGCCGGTGCGGCCGATGCGGTGCACGTAGTCCTCGGCGTTCTCCGGCACGTCGTAGTTTACCACGTGCGAGACGCCGGCGATGTCCAGGCCGCGAGCCGCGATGTCGGTCGCCACCAGCACCTCGAAGCTGCCGTCCTTGAAGCCTTGCAAGGCCTCCACGCGCTCGCGCTGGCTGCGGTCGGAGTGGATCACGCCCACCGTGTGCTGCTCGCGTTGCAGGCGGTGCGCGATGCGGTCCGCGCCGATCTTGGTGCGGGTAAAAATGATCACGCTCTTGAACTCGGTGCGCTTGAGCAGCTCGATCAGGAGGTCGAACTTTTGCGAAGCGACGACGGGGTAGAACGCGTGCGCCACCGTCTCCGCCGCCGAGCGGGTGCGGCCGATCTTGATCTCGGTCGGCTCGCGCAGGGCCCAGCCCGCCAGCTGCGCCAGCTCGGGCGGCATGGTGGCGCTGAAGAACAGCGTCTGGCGGGCGCGCGGACATTTTTCGATAATGCGGCGCACGTCGGGCAAGAAGCCCATGTCTAGCATGCGGTCGACCTCGTCGAGGACGAGGATCTCGACGTCGGCGAGGCTGGCCGTGCCCTGCTCCAGGTGGTCGAGCAGACGCCCGGGCGTCGCGGCGATGACGTCCACGCCGCGCGCGAGATCCTCGCGCTGCTTGCCGTAGCCCACGCCGCCGTAGACGACGGTCACGGTGATGTCCGTGAACTTGGCGTATTTCTGAATCGCCTCCTCCACCTGGAGCGCGAGCTCGCGGGTGGGCTCCAACACGAGGCAGCGCGTCTTGCGCGCATGGGCCCCCAGCCGGTGGATGATGGGGAGCGCGAACGCGGCGGTCTTGCCGGTGCCGGTCTGGGCGGAGCCGATCACGTCCTTGCCCGCCAGCACCACCGGCACGGCCTGGGCCTGGATGGGAGTGGGATCGTTGTAACCCATTTCGGCGACCGCGAAGGCGACCGCGTCGTTGAGGCCGAGTTTGGTGAACGCCGTGTCTTGCGGGGGAATGGCAACCGGCGAGACGGGCTTGATCGGCTCCTTGCGGGGATGCTCGTAGGTGTGGTCGGTGCGCGGTTTTTCGAGCTTCTCGGTCCGCTCGTGACGGGGACCGCCGCCACGGCGTTCATCGCGCCGTTCGCCGCCGCGCGAGTCGCGCCCGCGGCCGCCTCCTCCGCCCGGCCGGCCTTCGCGGCGACCGCCCTCGCGCGGATGCGCCGGTTGCTCTCCCGACGGACGCGCGGGGCGTGGTCCGGAACCTTTGGCAGGGTGACCGCGCCCCTTGGAGGCGGGTTCGGATTCTTTCTTCTTCGCGGACGAAGGCGCGATCACGTCGCGCAGCTTCGAAATGATTTTCTTCAACATGTCTTTGCCGCACGGTTTCGCGTTTCGCCGCGCTTGGCAATCACTCAACCGCGGCTCACCGCCTGCGACGGCGCGGCAGCATGAAGGCCAGGCACGCCCCGGCCACAAAACCGCCCGCGTGCGCCCACCACGCCACGCCCCCCGCCCCGGCAGCTCCGTCCAAAAAAGATCCCACACCCGCGTAGGCCTGCACCGCGAACCACAGCAGCAGGAACACCACCGCGGGTATGGGCAGAATGGGCACGATCCAAGGCACAAGCGACACGACCCACGCTCGCGGGAAAAACACTAGATAGGCCCCCAGCACACCCGAGATCGCCCCGCTGGCCCCGATCAAGGGCACGGCCGAGTTCCAGTCGGCCAATGCCTGCGTCAAGGCCGCGAACGCGCCGGTGACGGCGTAGAAAAGCAGGAATCCAAACGATCCCAGCCGATCCTCCACGTTGTTCCCAAACACCCACAAAAACCAGCAGTTGCCCAGCACATGGGCCACCCCGCCGTGCAGAAACATCGAGGTCGCCACGGTCTGCCATTGGACGGGGTCGGTCCAACCCGCGAAGAATCGCGTGGGCACAAACCCGTGCCGCGTGATCCACGTCTCCAGAGCAGCCTCGTTGGCCAGTCCCAGCGCGATCTCGTGGCCGAACGCTCCCAGACACGCCACGATGAGCAGCGCGGTCATGAAGGGAGTTTTGCGATGCGGTTGCGTGTCCCAAAGCGGCAACATGGCCGCGGAGCCAAAACCGCCTGCCGCTCCGGCAAAAGCGCAAAAAGACGCCGCTCCCGCGCTTGCGCCGCTCGCGCAGCGGCTCCCATGCTCCCCCTCTTCACGCCTTCGTCACACGCATGCCTTCGCCGTCGACCACCGCGCAAACGCGGCTCCCCACGCTCCACCCGGCGCAAAGACGCACGCTCCGCCCCCGCCTCCGTCTCTCCATCCGCGACGCCTCGCTGACCGATCTCTCCCACCCTGACGATTTCTCCGGACGCGCCGCCAACCACTTCTGGAAACTGGAGCCCACGCCGCTCGTCCTCACCGCGGAGGACTGGGCGCCGCTAGAGGCCGGCCTCCGGCAGCGCGCCCGCCTGGTCAACGCCCTGCTCGTCGATCTCTACAACGGCCAGCAAGCCCTGCGCGCCGGCATCCTCCCACCCGAGGCCGTCCTCCTCGACCCCTTCTACCGCCGGCCCTGCCTCAAGCTAGAACCCGAGCGGGCCAATCCCGCCACCCTCCTCCGCTTCGATCTTGTCCGCGACGCCGAGGGCTGGCGCTGCGTGCAGACCCGCGCAAACACCCCCATCGGCCTAAGCTACGCGGTGCAAAACCGCCGCTTCATGACCCAGGAGGCCGGCGACCTCTACCGCGCGCTGCCCGATTACCACAGCGTAATCAATTTCCCGCTACAGCTCCTCGCCGCCCTTCGCGCCCTCGCCCCGCGCGACCGCCCGTCGCCATCCATCGTCGTGCTTACCGCCGGGCCGGGCGACGCCTTCTACTCCGAGCACAGCTTCCTCGCCCGCAAGATGGGCCTGCCCCTCGCCCGCGGCGACGACCTGCTCGTCCTCGACAACACCGTCTACTTCAAAACCGTCGGCGGACTCGAGCGCGTGGACGTCATCTACCGCCGCCTCAACGACGCGCACATCGACCCCGTCGTTTTCTCCACCGACCACGAGACCGCCGGCATCCCCGGACTGCTCCAGTGCATCCGCGCCGGCCGCGTCGCCATCGCCAACGCCATCGGCACCGGCCTCGCCGAGAGCCGCGTCATCGAGGCCTACCTGCCGCGCCTGGCCCGCTTTTACCTTGGCGAAAAACTCCTCCTGCCCGGCTTGGAGACCTATGCCTGCGGCGACTCCGACCGCATCGAGCAGGTCCTCGACCAGCACGACCGCTTCGTCGTCTGCCCCGCCCACGAATCGCCCGACAACTTCACCGTCGAGCGGCCCGCCTTTCGCCACCCTCTGCTCACCGCCCGCGGCCTCGACAAGGTCGTCCGCCAAAACCCCCACGCCTACGTCGCCCAGGCCCGCCCCCGTCCGCTCGCCCTCGACGGCCGCCGTCCCGGCCGCAACTCCACGCCCTTCTGCCTCAGCAGCTTCGTGCTCACCGACGGCAGGCGGCACGATGTATTTCCCGGCGGTCTCGTGCGCCTCGGCGGCGCGCTCCCGCCGGTCGGCCGTGTCGGCGAATCCACCGATACCCTCGTCCTGCTCGGCTCGCACAACTCCGGCGACCTCGCCGACCGCGAGGAACCGGACGCCGGCGCCCAGCCCCACCTTACGCGCCTGGGCTCGCGCGCGGCCGAGAGTCTCTTCTGGCTCGGCCGTTACCTCGAGCGCGCCGAGGCCACCGCTCGCATGCTCTCCATCCTCGACGACGTCGCCCTCGAGGAGATCCCGCCCCGCGACCGCCGCCACTGGCTGCCGGTGTGGCGAGGCCTGCTCGAGGCCACCGGCCACGCCCACAGCGGGAAACTGGACGCGCGCACCCGCCTCCACGAGACACTCGGCGCGGACCTCGGCTGGCGCCTCACCCTCGATCCGCAAAACCCCGGCTCCATCGTCTCCGCCGTGGGCTCCGTGCTCTACAACGCCAGCCAGCTCCGCGACACCCTTTCGCCCGAGGCCTGGCGCGTGCTTGCCAGGTTGCGCGACCGCGTCGATACGCTCAAACACCGTCCCATCCCCGAGGGGAAAACCGCGGCCGAAAAAGCGCGCCAGACCACCGCTGCCGAAGCGCAGCAAGTCGTGCTGGAGCAGATCCCCGCCTTCCACGCCACCGCCTACCACACCATGCTTCACGACTCCGCCTGGCACTTCCTGCGGCTCGGGGTCTGGCTGGAGCGCGCCGTCATGACGTGCAGCGCGCTGCGCCATATCCTCGGCGCCCACGCCCGCCCCCAATCTACGCGTGATCCCCACTACCGCGATAACCCAGAGCTCTCCGCCCTGCTCCGCATGCTAGGTTCGCAGGACGCCTACCGCCGCCTCTACCAATCGCGCAGCCAGCCCCGCCAAGTGGCGGAGTTTTTCCTAAAAAAACCGGGCGTGCCCCACGGGATTTTCCACTTGGTCCACGAGATCAAAAATGGCCTGCGCGCGATCCGCCACGAGACCGAGCCGGCCGCGGCTGGCAGCAAGCCCGAGACCGCCGCCCACGAGTTGCTCGAAGTGCTTCTGCGCCTCCAGCCCGAGCGCCATTTTATCCAGCCTGCGAAGGATCTTCCGTCCCTCGGCGCAAATTTGGCCGACCTGCTCGACCAGCTATACCGGCTTCACGCCGTGTGCAGCGACCACTACTTCAGCCACCAGGCCCGGCTGCCGTGAGCCCGGCGGCGGCTCACACCGCCGTCTCGGTGAACCGCGTCTCGCGGATCACGGTGATACGGATCGTGCTCGGATACTGAAGTTCCTCCTCGATCCGCTGGCGCAGGATCTTGCCGATTTCGCGCGCGCGCTCGTCGTCCACCTTCACCGGATTCACCACCACTCGCACCTCGCGGCCCGCCTGGATGGCGAAAGCCTGCTGCACGCCCTCCACCGAGATCGCCAGCTTCTCCAGGCGATCTAGCCGCTGGATGTAGGTGTGCATCGACTCCGCGCGCGCCCCGGGCCGCACCGCCGAGATCGTGTCGGCCAAGATCACCAGCCCGGCGTAGACCGTCTCCGGTTTCACCTCCTCATGGTGCGCGGCCACCGCGTTGACCACGATCGAGGTCTCGTTATGCCGGCGCACGAAATCGGCGCCGATCACCGCGTGGCTGCCCTCGTAGTCGCCCTCGATCGCCTTGCCGATGTCGTGCAACAGACCGGCGCGCTTGGCCACATTGGGGTCCAACCCCAGCTCGCTCGCCATGAGCGAGCAGAGGAAACCGACCTCGACCGAGTGATCGAGGACGTTCTGCGAATAGGAGAACCGGAATTTCAGTTTGCCCAACACCTTGATGATCTCGGGATGCAGGCCGTTGATGCCGAGCCGCTGAATCGCGTCCTCGCCATCGCGCTGGAGATTCACATCGAGCTCGGCCGAGGCCGTCTTCACCGCCTCCTCGATGCTGGCCGGATGGATGCGACCGTCCTTCACCAGCGCGTCCAGCGCGGCCCGCGCCACCTCGCGGCGCACCGGGTCGAACGACGACACCAGCACCATCTGCGGCGACTCGTCGATCAGCAGCGTGACACCCGTGGCCGCCTCGAAAGCCTTTATGTTGCGGCCCTCGCGCCCGATGATGCGTCCCTTCATCTCCTCGTTGGGCA
>JBDLWD010000213.1:0-2640 GCA_039804465.1 Verrucomicrobiota bacterium
GAAAGAAGCGGCCGCCGGTCTCGGTGGCGATTTGCCGAAGGGCAGCGGGATCTAGGTCGGACATGCGGCGGGTCATGCCGACGCGGCGGCCTTGTTCGTCGAAGGCGGGGAAGGGCACGAGGCCGTCGCGGCCGACGCCGATGGTGAATACGGGCACGCCGCGGGCCTTGGCGAGGGCGGCGGCCTGGGCGGGGGCGAGCTGGCCTCGGTTGTTGGCGCCGTCGGTCATAAGCACGACAAAGGCGCCGGCGCGCGGGGCGTCGGCTTCGGAGCGGGCGCGCTGGAGACGGGAAAGGGCTAGGCCGAGGCCGTCGCCTAGGGCGGTGCCGTCCTCGATGAGGCCGATGCGGAGGCGGGCGACCTGCCGGGCGAGCCAATCGTGGTCGTGGGTGAGAGGGGCGAGGGTGTAGGCGCGGCCGGCGAAGGCGACGAAGCCGATGCGGTCGCCGGGGCGGCGGCGGATGAAGGCCTCGAGGACGGGCTTGAGGGCTTCTAGACGGTTGACGCGGTTGCCGCCGACCACGCTGTCCTCGGCATACATCGAGGTGGAAAGATCGATGGCGACGACGAGGTCGTAGCCTTCGCCGCGCACCACGCGGGTGTCGTCGATCCGCTGGGGGCGGGCGAGGGCCAGGACGAGAAACGCGGCGGCGCACCAGGCGAGGCCGACCGGCCAGCGGCGGACGGCGGGTGCACGCGGGGCGGCCCAAGCGGCGGCATTCGGTATCAGTAATACGGATACGGAACGGCGGCGGCGCAGCCAGATGGCGAGTGGAACAAGCAGCAGTGCGAACAACCAGAGGGGTGCGGCCAGCCGGTAGGGACCCCAGAGCGGCAGGGTCAGGTCGGAAAGGAGGTCTGCGGAAAAGGGGGCCATGGCTCAGCGGGCCTCGCGGCGGCGGAAGAAGCGAACGAGGGAATCGAGGCGGTTTTCGTCGGTGCCGACTACGTGGCGGGAGAAGGGATTGGGGAACCAGGCGGCGAGGGAGGCGTCGCGCGCCTCGCGCCAGCGGGCGTGGGTGGCGCGGGAGGCGTGGTCGCGGCCGAGCGCGACGAGGCGGCCGGAGAGCGGATCGTAGACCGGCTGGTCGGGCGCGTTTTCGGGGTAGGCGCGGTCCCATGGGTCGTCGACGCGGAGGCCGAGCACGGTGTTGCGCCGGGCGAAGGCGGACCAGCCCTCGGGAAGCGGGCGGGCGGGGTGGTCGGAGAGCCAGACGACGATGGTGTGGCGGGGGGCGAGTGCGCTGAGCGCGCCCAATTTGAAATTGGAAATCTGAGATTCGAGATCCGCGCCGGAGGCGAGCGGAGGAGGCTGGGCGGCGAAGAGGCGGGCGGCGAGGTGGTGGATGGGGCCGCGGCCGTTGACCGGCGGCACTAGGACGGGGCCTTCGGGGCGGAGGTGGGCGAGACCGATGCGGTCGCGATTGATGGACGCGAGCAGCAGGAGCAGGCCCGCGAGCTCAAGCAGGGCCTCGCGGCGGGTGGTGTTGCCCGAGCCGAATTGAAGCGAGGGGGTGTCCTCGAGGACGAGGAGCACGGTGACCTCGCGCTCCTCGATGAATTTCTTACGGTAGGGTTCGCCGAGGCGGGCGGTGACATTCCAGTCGATGTCGCGGACGTCGTCGCCGAAGGCGTATTTCACCACTTGGTCGAATTCCATGCCACGGCCGCGGAAGGCGGAGCGGTAGCCGCCGCCGAGAGAGGTCTCGACGGCGTGGCGCACGCGCCATTCGAGCCGACGAAGGGCGGCGAGCGGAGCGGCGGGGGTGGTGGGGGTGGACTCGGCCAAGCGGAGGGAAAAGTTTTGGGTGCGGATCAGGCGGCGCCGGCGGGCATGGGCGTCATGGCGACGACCTGGGCGATGATGCTGTCGGCGGTGAGGTTTTCCGCCTCGGCCTCGTAGGTGAGTCCGATGCGGTGGCGGAGGACGTCGGGCGCGAGTTCCTGCACGAGGGCGGGGGTGACGAAGTCCTGACCGCGGAGCCAGGCGAGGGCCTTGGCCGCCTGGTAAAGGGCGAGGGAGGCGCGGGGCGAGGCGCCGTAGGAAACGTGGCGGGCCTTGCCGTTGGGGGAGGGTTTGGCGAGGTCGCGCGTGGCGCGGACGAGGGCGAGGATGTAGGCCTGCACGGCGGGCGCGACGTGGACTGCGTCGACCTCGGCGCGGAGTGCGAGGAGCTCTTCGCCGGAGGAAACGGGCTGGAGCGCGGGCGCCTTGGTGACCTGCCCCCAGCGGGACATCATGGCCTGCTCTTCGTTGAGCGAAGGGTAGTCGACGAGGAGCTTGAAAAGGAAGCGGTCGGTCTGGGCCTCGGGAAGGGGGTAGGTGCCCTCCTGCTCGACGGGGTTTTGGGTGGCCATCACGAAGAACGGCTTCGGCAGCGGGTGGGTGTCGCCGCCGATGGTGACCTGGCGTTCCTGCATGGCCTCGAGCAGGGCGGACTGGACCTTGGCGGGGGCGCGGTTGATTTCGTCGGCGAGGACAAGGTTGGCGAAGATCGGGCCCTTGTGGGTCGCGAAGCCGCCGTCTGTGGGTGAGAAGATCATGGTGCCGACGACATCGCTCGGCAGCAGGTCGGGCGTGAACTGGATGCGCTCGAACTGGACGCCCATGGCGGTGCCCAGGGACTTGATGAGGAGCGT